>NZ_JBVHVT010000004.1:0-168484 GCF_055564695.1 Streptomyces sp. NPDC029014 | reverse complement strand
TCCCCTCCCACTACCTCCCCGCCCCCCCCCCCCCCCCCCCCCCCCCCACCCCCCCCCCCCCCCCCCCCCCCCCCCCCCCCCCCCGGGCCGTCAGCAGGGCCGGTCGGCGGTGTCAGCCGCCGACCGCCTTGCGCATGTGCTCGGCGGCGCGCCGCTCGAACTCCTCGTGCGGCACGTCCTCGATGTGGGTGGCGATCGTCCACCGGTGACCGAACGGGTCGAGCACCTGCCCGGTCCGGTCGCCGAAGAAGTGGTCCTGGATCTCTCGCTGCGGCGTCGCACCGGCCTTCACCGCTCGGGCGAAGGTGGCGTCGACGTCCTCGACGAACAGGTACAGCGTGACCGGGGAGCCGCCGATGGCGTGGGGGCCGAGCAGTCCGGCCTCCTTGAGCTCGTCGGACAGCATGACGATCGTGCTGCCGATCCTGATCTGCGCGTGCATGATCTTGCCGTTGGGTGCGGTGGAGCGGGCCAGCTCCTGCGCCCCGAAGGCCTCGGCGTAGAAGGCGATCGCCTCGCTCGCGCCGTCCACGGACAGGTAGGCCGTCAGCTCCGCGTAGCCGTCCGGAATCGGATTGACCATTCTCGACCTCTTGGTTGTTCGGGTGCGGGTATCGGGTGTGGGGTGTCGGGTGTGGGGTGTCGGGTGTGGGGTGTCGGATGTGGGGTGTCGGGTCTACGCGGCGGTGATCCGGTCGAGTGCCGCGAGGAAGGTGCGCAGTTCGTCCTCGGTGCCGAGCGAGACCCGCAGGTGGCCGGGGTAGCCGAACATGCCGGTGTCCCGGACGAGGATCCCGTGCTCCTTCGCGAGTGCGTCCTGTGCCTCCCGGGAGGCGTCGACCCGTACGGCGACGAAGTTGGTCTCCGACGGCACGTACTGGTGGCCGCGCCGCTCCAGTTCCGCGTAGAACCACTCGCGGCGTTGCGCGGCGCCCTTGCGGATCCCGTCCAGGAACGGTTGGTCCGCCAGCGCGGCCAGGGCAGCCGCCTGGGCTACGCGGTTGACGCTGAAGGGAAGGACGGTCAGGGTGCGGCGGACTTCGGCGATGAGGTCGGCGGGGCCGACCGCGTAGCCGATCCGCAGGGCCGCCAACCCGTACGCCTTCGAGAAGGTGCGCAGCGCCAGCACCGGGGCGTCCCCGTCCAGGAAGTCCCGGGTCTGGGGCAGGCCCGGGTCGCTGAACTCCTGGTACGCCTCGTCGAAGACCAGCGGCACACCGCTCGCCCGCGCCGCGGCGACCAGGGCGGCGAAGTCCTCCTTCGCCAGGGCCGTCCCCGAGGGGTTGTGCGGGTTGCACACGTACCCGATGCCGTGCTCGGGCAGTGCGTCCGCGAAGTCCCCGATGTCGATGACCCCGTCGCGCAGGGGCCGGGCGACGGCTCCGCGGCCGATGCGTTCGAGGGCCTCCCGGTAGCCGGGGAAGGTTCCCGCGGTGACCAGGCCGGGCCGCGCGAGGTCCCCGAGGGTCAACGCTGTCGCCAGCACCAGTTCGTCGCTGCCGTTGGCCACGGCGATCCGGTCCTCGGAGACGCCCCAGTGCGCGGCGAGCGCCGTGACGAGGGTGTCCCGCTGCGGCGACGGGTAGCGGCTGACGCGTTCCAGTGCCCCGGTCGCGGCGGCGACCGCGGCGGGGCTCGCGCCGTACGGGCTCTCGCTCAGGTGCAGGCGCACCATCGAGTCCGCGTCGGGCACGCTGGTGTTGTAGACCTTCGGCTCCGGCCGGGCGGGCGCAGTCACAGGTCGGATCCCAACAGGATGCCGAAGCAGTAGCTGCCCACCGCTGCTTCCTTGGTGACGAACTGGTGGACGCTGCCGGCCGGGATGCGCATGACCGCCGGGGAGGTCAGCTCGTGGACCACCCCGTCGAGGTGGACCTCGATGCGGGCCTGGCCCGGAAGCGGCGAGACGAGGAGGTAGATCTCGTCGACGTCGTGGGTGTGCGGCGCGGCGACCGGCTTGTCGACGAGCGTGCTGAGCTCGCCGCCGGCGATCTGCACCGGCATGCCGCCGAACATGTCGCCGGTCAGGTAGAAGGGGGCGGGCTGGTGGTGTCCTGCGACCGCGAGCGGGATCGGCAGCTCGGACACGATCTCCGCGGTGGTCCGGAGGGTCTGGGTGGTCGGGGTGGTCACGCTGCCTCCAGGACGAAGAGGTACGTGTGCGGCGCGCCGAAGGGCACCGCGTTGCGCAGGCGCATGCCGCCCTTGTCGAAGAGCTCCTCGTACTGCTCGCGGGTGTAGATCGGGACGCCCATGAGGGCGTGCGCCAGTTCGAAGCCGCTGGAGAAGATCGGCAGGGTGCCGTCGCCGTTCCTCGGCCGGACGGTGGTGTCGCCCAGCAGGAAGGTGTTCGCCTTGGGGAACGCGGCGCGCAGGCGGGGTATCACCTGGTCGCGGCGCTGCGGGTCGACGAGCAGGTCGTGCAGGAACATGAAGCTCATCACGACGTCGGCCTGGTCGGCGCCCTCGACGCGGTGGTCGTTGAACAGGATGTCCAGCACGTCCGCGCACACCGGCTCGACGGTGCCGCGCAGCCCGTAGCGCTCGACGGTCTCCGCCCCGAGTTCGGTGGCGGACTTGCTGATGTCGATGCCGATCCCGCGGCTGCCGGGGCGTCCCTTGACCAGCCGGGAGACCCGCTCGCTGACGCCCGCGCCGAGGTCGACGAGGGTGGTGAAGTCGAGCCGGGCGATCTCCTGGTCCAGGAGGTGCCGCATGAGGGCGCTGTCGGCCTGGGCCGAGCCGAGGGCCACCATGCCCTCGTCGCGGTGCAGGTCGACGCCGAAGCGGCGGTCCCCTCGGGCGACGGAGGCGGCGTTCGCGAAGATGTCGTGGTAGCCGCCGACGCCCCAGGTGAAGAAGCCGATGGCCTGGCGGACGTCCTCGCCGCTGCGGGTCGCCTCGACGCGGTCGCCGCGGACGTCGACGTATCCGAAGGATTCGGCGCCGCTCACCAGGGAGCGGACGACGGCGGGATCGAGGTCGTTCTCCCGGCAGAACGCGGCGATCCCGACGGAGCCGTCGTCCTGGAGTCTCTGGAACAGTCCGAGGCGCTCCAGTGCGTGGAGCACGTGGGCGCAGATGAAGCCGTTGAAGGCGGTGTCGGGGTTCAGCGGCGTGGGCGCCTGGCCCTGCCACTGTTCAGTCAAAGCGTGTACCGGCGACAATCGTCTACACCTCTCAGGAATGCGGCGGGCGGGCCGCAAAGGCACCGCCCGCCGCGTGAAATGACCTGCTCAGAAGGCCTCGAGACGGGCCAGGTTGGTGGCGAGGGAGTACGGGGTGAGGTCGACGCCCGGCGCCTTGCCGAGGTAGAGGTCCCGGATGATCTGGCCGGCGAGGGGGGCCTGCGCCAGGCCGTGGCCGGTGAAGCCGCCGGCGAAGAAGATCCGGTCGTGCTGGCCGCTGCCCTTGCCGATGATGGCCGACTTGGTGGGCGTGACGTCCAGGGTGCCGGTCCAGGCGCTGTGCAGCTTGAGGCCGTCGAGCTCCGGGTACCACTTCGGCAGCTCGTCGACGGCGGCCTGGTACCAGATGTCGCGCAGGCCGTCCTGCTTGGAGATGCGCTCCAGGCCGACGAGGATCGACTTGCCCATGCCCATCGTCTTCAGCCCGGACACGGGGTGGAAGGTGAAGGGCAGGTTGTGGATGTCGCGGTCGGTGCGGAGCGGGTCGCTGTGCAGCAGCTCGGCGAACTGCCCCCACACCGGCAGGTCCAGGCCCGCCAGCTTGGCGACGTCGCCGCTCCAGGGACCGGCCGCGATGACGACCGCGCCGGCGGTGAAGTCGCCCATCGTCGTGGTGACCACGCCGCTGGCGCTGTCGATCCCGGTGACGGAGACGTGGGAGTACAGGCGGGCGCCGTGCTGCCGCGCGGCCTCGGCGTACCCCTGGACGATCGCCTCCGGCTTGATCCGGTAGGTCGCCGGGTTCCAGACCGCGGCCTCGATGGTGTCCTTGTCCAGCCACGGGTTGAGCTCGACGGCCTGCTCGGCCGTGAGCATCTCCACCGCGGCGCCGGCCTCGCGGTGGTCCGCCAGGTCGGCCTCCAGCTCGGCCGCCTGCTGCGGGCTGGTGAGGATCGTCAGCAGGCCCAGGTCCTCCAGGCCGACGTCGACGCCCGTGGTCGCGGCGAACTGCCGGAAATCCGCGAGGCTGCGCGTCGCGAGCTCGGAGTCGTGCGGCTTCCGGGGGAAATAGGTGCGGAAGGCACGGGCGGTCTGGGAGGTGGTCCGGGACCCGAACTGGTTCTTCTCGACGAGCACGACGTCAACGCCCGCCTTTGCGGCGTGGTAGGCGATGGACGTGCCGATCACCCCTCCGCCGATGACCAGCATTTCCGCCGTGTTCTTCTGCTCAGACATTCGCACCCCTCGTAATGGTCGGACGGTAGGTCCAGTTGTCGCCTTCGATGTCCCACGGGAACAGCTGCAGGTTCCAGGCACCGAGCGCATTCACGTACGTGGCCATCTGCGCCATGAGGGCGACGAAGTCCTCGCGCGTGGTGATGACGTCGAATGCGGCGACCACTTCCTTGGTGATGTCCCAAAGGGTGTTCATTCCGGTGTAGCCGAGGAACTCGGTCGGCTTCACGAGCAGGATCTTCGCCAGCTCGATCAGCGAGGAGAGCGGCATCTCGATGTTCCGGCCGGCCCGCACGAGGGTCGTGTAGTTCACGTATCCCAGCGGACGGGTCTCGCCGTTCACGGCGACCAGGGTCGTGAGGACCGAGTTCTTCGTGCCGGCCCCGGAGGTGCCGCGGGACTTGCCCTCGTGGATGTCGAGGAGTTCGTCGGTCGGGTCGACCAGGACCCGCTCGGTCTCCGCGGCGATCCGCTCGACCAGCCCGCGGAGCTTCTCGTTGCCGACGTCGACCCGCTTCACGCCGTGGCCGGCCGGGCCGTCCACGCGCCGGACGTGGGCGATGATCGGCTCGCCGTTGCCGTACACGGACTCCCAGATCATCTGCCCGATCTTGGGCAGCTGGTCGACGTCCTCGGGCACGACCTGCCCGATGGGCGAGGTCGGCATGGGCTCGGTGAGCTCGCCGTACTTGATGGTCAGGTGCTGCACCGGGGAGAGGAAGACCGTGCCGTTGGGCTGGATCTTCCGGTTCACCTTGTAATCCGGGACCGCGTGGAGCAGATCGTGGGCCGGCGGCACGTGGTAGAAGCAGTCGCCGGCCACGAGGGCGTGACCCTGCAGGGTCTTGTACGGCAATGACGCCCAAAGCGGCTCGACGAGGTCGGAGTTGCGCCCCTCGTCGAGGGTGACACGAACCTTGGCGCCGATGGGCTCCCAGGCGATCTCAATTTGTCGCATTGTACTCCTATCTCCTGCTATTCGGCCCCTGTCGCCCAGGAGAGAGCGCATGACAGGTTCCAGGGAGTTGGATACCGACAACGGGCTCGATGCCGTCGCGAATCGAATATAGGGATAGAGGCCGTTCGCCCGATCGACAGGCTTGATTTTTCTGTCAAATCCGAGGTTCTGTGTCACTTCAAGCCACGACCCCATTTAGGGAATACCAAATTCCGGCACCGCCGCAACGCTGCCGGAATTATTCGTTCAGGTAAATGAGAGGTAAAGGATTCCCCATGTCTGCTGGTCACATCCGGGGCGGCGCCCTCGCCGGAGCAACCCGGAAACGCAGCAGGGCCGCCCACGGTGAACGGTGGGCGGCCCTGCGGCCGAGCCGGCGGTCAGGCCGGATCGCGTGCGGTCACACCTCGTTGGCGGCCAGCGAGAACGGCGTGATGTCGACGCCGGGGTGCCGGCCGAGGTGCAGGTCCCGGACGATCTTCCCTACGGCGGGCGCCTGGCTGAGCTCGTGCCCGGTGAACCCGGTGGCGAAGAGGATGCGTTCGTGCCCGCCGTCGGCCCGGCCGACGATCCCCGACCTGGACGGCGTGATGTCGAGGGTTCCGGTCCACGCACTGTGCAGGGTGGCGCCCCGCAGGCGCGGGTACCAACGCCCCACCTCCTCGGTGGCCTCCCGCAGCCAGATGTCCCGCATGCCCGGCTCGGTGGAGAAGCGCTCCAGCCCGACCAGGAAGGACGGCCCCATCCCCATCGTCTTCAGCCCGGCCCCGGGGTGGAACGTGAACGGTGTCGTGACGACCTCTTCGCCGACCGGGTCGGTGCGGAACAGCTCTGCGAACTGGCCCCACACCGGAAGCTTGAGGCCGGCCAGCTCGGCGACCTCCCCGCTGCCCTGCGCGTCCGCGATCACGACGGCTCCGGCGGTGAAGTCGCCGGCCGAGGTGGCGACACGGCCGGTGGACGCGTCCAGCGCGGTCACGGTGACTCCGGTGACCACGCGCGCACCGTGCTTGCGGGCGCCCGCCAGATAGCCGCGGAGCACCTCGTCCGCCCTGAGGCGGATCATCTGCGGGCACCAGAGCGCGAACTCGACGCCGGCCGGATCCAGCCAGGGGTTCCGTTCGACGGCCTGGGCGACGGTCAGCTGCTCCAGCCGGACGCCCGCCTCGCGCTGTGCGGGCAGCTCGGCCTCCAGTTCGGCCGCCTGCTCGGGGGTCGTCGCCACCACGAGCATTCCGGTCTCGGCCACCTCGAGATCGATCCCCAGGGTGCTGCCGAACGATCGGAAATCGGCCAGACTCCGCACGACCAATTCCGAGTCGTACACCCGTCCGGGAAAATACGTACGAAATGCGCCGGCGGTCTGGGTCGCGGTGGCGCCGGCCTGATCCCGCTCGAGCAGAACGACGTCGACACCCGCTGCGGCGCAGTGATAGGCGACGGAGGCCGCGATCACCCCGCTGCCGATGACGACCAATTCCGCCGTGTTCTTCTGATCGGACATGCGCAATCTCCCGTGACGTGGCCTACCCGCGTCGGCCCGCACCCCGAACGGCGGAGGTACGGGGGTGTTCGTTCGGCCGATGGGCTGAATCAGCCGAAATCATGGGGAGCCGCTGTGAACCGGCCAAAGAATCGTGGCGCACATGTGTCAGGTCGACCGGCACGGCCGCCGAGTTGACGGATCATCCGTCAACTCGGCGGCCGGCGCGCCGGGGAGGCGGAGCATGGGGCGCATGAGGCAGCCTGCGTCGATCGACCGACCGGGGTCGCGGGAGGACCGCCCGCGGAGCCGCGGCGACAGGGGCCGCCGCGGCCGGTCAGTGCTGCCGTGGCGTCACTTCTTGGGCGCCTGCAGGCTCCAGATGCGGCCGTCGGGGTCGCGGACCTTCATCTCCTGGGTGCCGTAGTGGGTGTCCTCGAACGGCTGGACCACGTCGAGGGACGGGTCGGCGTCGAACTCACCGGCGTCCGCGACCCGGAGCACGACCTGGGCCTCGGGCTTCTGGTCCTCGGGGACCTCGGCGAGCAGGACGTACGCGCCGTTGCCGTTGCGGAGCATCCCCGACCCCTCCTCGGTCGAGAACTCGACGTTGTAGCCAAGCGCCTGGAGGAACTTGGCCGCCTTGCCCCAGTTGTGGGTCTCGAGGTAGACGCCTTCGATACCTTCGGTGGTCATGCCTGCTTTCCCTTCGAGTGTTCCTGCTCTTGGTCGGCGAGATACGTGCGCAACGCCTCGGTGACCAGTGCCGAGAGCGATTGCTCGTTCTCAATCGCATGGTGCTTTATCTGCCGGATCAGATCCACCGGCAAGTAGACGTTGAACTGCTTGACTTCTGCACGCATGCTAGCATGCTAGCATGCGCCGATTCCTTGAACCACGTTTGTATGAACGCGAGTTACGAGCCGAGGAGGGCTCCGAACAATGAAACGCCAATGGTGGACGCTGATCGTGGTGTGCGCCGCCACGTTCATGCTGCTGCTCGACGTCACGATCGTCGCAGTCGCACTCCCGGACATCCAGCAGTCCCTGCACGCGAGCTTCAGCGGCCTGCAATGGACGACGGACGCCTACGCGTTAAGTCTCGCGGCGCTCCTGCTCACGTCCGGGTCCCTCGCCGACCTGTACGGCAGGCGGCGGCTGTTCCTGATCGGCCTGGCGGTCTTCACCGCCGGATCGCTGCTCTGCGGCATCGCCCAGGACCAGCTGACGCTCGTCCTGTCGCGCGCCGTGCAGGGGGTCGGCGGCGCGATCCTGTTCGCGACCTCGCTCGCCCTGCTCGCCGGCGCCTTCCAGGGCCGTGAGCGCGGCGCGGCCTTCGGCATCTGGGGTGCCGTCGCGGGTGTCGCGACCGCGCTCGGCCCGGTGCTCGGCGGTGTGATCACCAGCGGGATCAGCTGGCGCGGCATCTTCCTGGTGAACCTGCCCATCGGCATCGCCGCGATCGTCATCACCCTGCGCCTGGTGGACGAGTCCCGGCCGCCGCGCGCCTCCCGGGTCGACTGGCTGGGCATCGTGCCGCTCACCGTGGGTCTGTTCAGCCTGGTGTACGCGCTGATCAGGGCCAGCGACACCGCGTGGGACGACCAGGGCGTACTGATCTGCTTCGGCCTGGCGGCGGTGTTCCTCATCGCCTTCGCGGTGATCGAGTCGCGGGTCTCCGAGCCGATGTTCGACCTGTCGCTGCTGAAGACCCCGACGTTCCTGGGCGGCTCGATCGCGGCGTTCGCGATGAACGCCTCCCTGTTCGCGATGTTCATCTACATCGTGCTCTACCTGCAGAACGGCCTCGGCTTCAGCGCGATGGGCACCGGCATCCGGCTGCTGGTCAGCTCCGGCTGCACCCTGGTCGCGGCCATGGTGACGGGCCGGGTGATGAGCCGCGTCCCGACCAAGTGGCTGATCGGCCCGGGCCTGGTCGTGGTCGGCATCGGCCTGCTGCTCATGCGGGGCGTGACCGCCGAATCGGGCTGGACCCACCTCATCCCCGGCTTCATCGTCACGGGCATCGGCGCCGGCATGGTCAACCCGCCGCTCGCCTCGACCGCGGTCGGCGTCGTCCAGGTGTGGCGCGCCGGCATGGCCTCCGGTGTCAACCAGACCTTCCGCCAGGTCGGCATCGCCGTCGGCATCGCCCTGTACGGCTCGATCTTCACGTCGTCGCTGCACGACTCCCTGCGGGACGGGCTCTCGGGCGTCCCCGCGCTCCAGGGGCGCACCGACCAGATCGCGGACGCCATCCGCATGGGCGCCCCCGAGCGGGCGATCTCCGCGGCCCCCGCGGAGTTCCACGAGCAGGTGCGGACCGCGGCCCACGCCGGCTTCGCCACGTCCCTGAACGACCTGCTGCTCGTCAGCGGCATCCTGGCGCTCGTCGGCGGTGTCCTGGCCTTCGCCCTCATCCGCGCCAAGGACTTCGTTCCCCAGGGCCCCCCTGGCGGCGGCCCGGGCCGCCCCCCGTCCCAGCCGCAGAACACGGAGGCCTCCCCGGCCCGCTGACGGTCCGGACCTCCTGACCGCGCCTCACCCGAGAACAGCACTGCACCCGACAGGCCCGTCGGGTGCAGTGCTGTTTTCCGTACCGGCTCCGGCGGTTCAGTTGGAGCCGGGGGCGTGGCGGCGGTGCTGTTCGAGGAACGGGGCGAGCAGGCCGGGGACCGCTTCCTCGGCGAAGGCGAGGCCCTCCGACACCGACACGTCGCGGACCTTGTAGACGCCGTTTCCGGCGGCCGTGGCCGCGCCGAGGGTGAGCAGCCCCGCCCGGCGCTGGAAGAACGAGCGGGTGATGGACCAGCCGATGATGCCGTCCCGCTGGAGGGCGACGGTGCGGCGGTTGAAGGTGCCCGCGCGGGTGACCAGGTAGTGGCCGTGGAGGGCGTGGCCGAGGCTCCGGTAGGCGTCGAGGGCGAAGGCCGCGCCGACCGCCAGCAGGGCCAGGCCGGTGATCCAGCCGGTGTGCACGAGCACCGGCGTGAGCCACAGCCCGGGGCCGATGAGGACCGCGGCGACCAGGGCCGCGTACATCAGGGCGCGGTTGAACCTGCGCCGCAGGGCGGCCCGGGGGTGCGGTACGAGCACCGCCTCGGCCGTCGGGGAGGTGGCCTCGCCCAGGACGTCGGCCGCGATCCGCTGGGACAGGGCCAGCGGTACGGCGGGGGTGAGCCGGCTGCGGCTGCTGTTCTCGTCCTCGTCGCCGAGGCCACTGGCGACGGCCTTCAGCCGGGCGCCGCCGGCCCAGCGCAGCAGCAGCGGTTCGGCCACCTCGGCCCCGCGCAGGCGCTGCTCCTCGATGCTGACGGAGCGGGTGATCAGCAGGCCGCGGCGGATGCGGAGCATGCCCGCCTCGGCGCGCTCCAGGCGGTAGCCGCCCCATCCTTCGATGAAGGTGACCGTCGATCCGACGATGCCGATCAGAACGATGACGACGAGCGTCACCAGGATGCCGAACCAGAGGGGCACGGAGCCGAAGCGGTCCGTCAGGTCCTTGACGATGCCGAGTTCCAGCGGGTCGATCTTCATCTCGTGCAGCGTGCGGTAGGTGCTCGCGACGGCGATGAAGACACCGCCGACGCCCCAGACCGTCAGCGGCGCGTACCGCAGCCACGCCCAGTCCAGTTCGGCCATGGCGGCGTCGGCGTCGGCCCCGGTGGACGCGTGGCCGCGGCGGGCCCGCCGCAGTTCGGTCAGGTGCCGGCTCAGCGCCGTCGCGTCGCTGACGCTGAGGCCGTCCAGGGACAGGCCGCCGGCCTCGGAGCCGCCCTGCTCGCCGGTGCCGACCTTCAGGGAGGTGAGGCCGAAGATCCGGTGCAGGGGGTTGGCGGTCAGGTCGACGCTGCGGATGCGGTCGACGGGCACCGAGCGCTGGCTGCGGAAGAGCAGTCCCTTGTGGAGCTCCACCCGGTCCTCGGTGACCCGGTACCGGGTGGTGATGAGCCGCATGATGCTGATGCCGGCGATGACGAGGCAGGTGATGAAGAAGGAAGCGAGCGTGATCAGGGCCTGGAGGTTCGGCTCGCCGCCGGTGAGGACCGAGGTGGCCGCGAACATGGCCACCGGGGCGGCCATCACGCTCAGGTTGACGAGGATCAGGCGGGGGTTGAGCCGGCCCCAGCCGTCCTGCCCGGTGGTGTCGTCCGAGCTCTGCACCGAGGCGTCGCGGGTCACGTGGCGTCTCCCGGCACGACCTGCACGGTCCGGGTCAGGTGTTCCACGAGCCCGGTGGCGACCTGGTGGTCCAGCCCGTTGATCTTCACGGCGCCCGCGGAGGAGGCGCTGGTGACGGTGATCCCGGACAGCCCGAACATCTGCTGGAGCGGGCCGCGGAGCATGTCCACGGTCTGCACGCGGGACAGCGGGACCACGCGCCACCGCTGCCAGAGCCATCCGGAGGCGGCGTAGACGGCGTCTTCCGTCATCTCCCAGCGGTGCACCCGGTAGCGCCAGAAGGGCATGACCGCCATGTACAGGAGCCCGGGTACGAGCGTGGTGAGGAAGAGCCAGCCGAACACCGGCCGCGCCGGCGGGATGCAGAGGTAGAGCACACCGAAGACGAGCGGAAGCGGCAGGGCGAACAGCGACGACTGGAGGGTCCACCAGCCGATCGCACGGCTCTCGACCCGGTTGCGGGGCGGCCGGAGCCTCAATTCATGGTTGTCTAGCACTGCTTCACCCAAATTCCTGGAACGATCTCAAAACCTCGGCGGACATCGGTCGGGTCGGCGGTCGACCCGTATCGCACTGCTCTCAGTTCGCCCTCCCGTCCCCGTCGGCGAGCGGCGCGGTCGCGGCCCGTACGGCGCGCAGCCGCGACACCACGACCGCGGTCCTGGCCACCACCATCGACAGCGACATCACGGCGAGGGCGCTCACCAGCACCTCGCTGCCGCTGAGCTGGAAGTCGGCGGTGAACCGGCTCATGCGTGCCCCGTACCAGTGCTCGCAGCCGTAGGCGAAGAGGATCTGGAGGCCCGACAGGAGGACCCAGACCACCGCGTGACCGATTCCGCCGGTGCTGCGGACGTCCCCCGCACGGTCCCGGTGGGCGGTGAGCTGAGAGGCCGCGACCAGCCCGCAGATGCCCCCCGTGCCGAGGGCGGCGAGGTGCAGCGAGGGGTCGTTGCCCGCGGTCGGGAAGGAGTGCACGCAGGCGCCGATGACGACGACCGCCGCCAGTGTGGGGCCGGCGATCCGCGCGGCGGTGATCCGCCGGTTGCCGGAATCGGTCGCGAGGATGACGGCCAGGATCGTCCCGCAGATGATGACTGCCGTCGTGAACTGACCCACCTGACCGGCCCCGCCCTTTCCGTACTCCCCCGACATCCCGTGCGGCGGTGCTCCCTCCGCTGCTCCCACGGTAGGCGGGGGGTCCGGGCCGCCGGGACGACCGATCGGTGGGACCGGCTGTCAACCGATCGACGGACAGCGTCAGCACGCGTGGTAGGACTGGTGACGTGCGCATACACACTCAGGAGGAGGCCTCCCGCTCCCCCCGGACCCCACGGCCCACACGGTCCCCGCTGGCGACCGCGCAGTACGGCCCCGAGTCGGGGAGCCGCTGGTTCGGGCTGTGGGACGGCTACTTCGCCATCTCCTACCTCGTCACCGTCGTTCTGCTGTTCACGTCCGAAGAGGACCAGGTCCACCGGGCGTTCGCCATCGGTGCGCTGACCCTGATCGTGCCCTGGTACGCGGGTGTCGGCCGCCGACCCATGATCCTACGGACCAAGAGCCGGCGGAACATGGTCTTCTGCGCCGGGCTGTTCCTGCTGTTCGCCTCCTCCAGCACGCTCGACCTCGGGGGTGCCTTCGCGCTGTTCGCGGTGGTCCCCATGCTGATGATGAGCCTGCCGATGCCGTCCGCGATCGTGCTGGTCGTCCTGGCCAACCTGTGGCCGCTGATCGTGGTGTGGCTGCGGGGCGGGCAGTTCGACCCCCACATCATGTCGGTGCTGCCCATCTCGCTGCTGGGCATCGCCCTGTCGGTGCTGCTCGGGCTGTGGATCACGCGGGTGGTGCAGCAGAGCACGGACCGGGCCGTGCTCATCGACGAGCTGCGGCTCAGCCGGGAGCGGGAGGCCCGGCTGTCGCACCAGGCCGGCATCTCGGCCGAGCGGGAGCGTCTGGCCCGGGAGATCCACGACACCCTGGCGCAGAGCCTCACCAGCATCATCAGCCTGGTGCAGGCGGCCGAGTCGGAGGTGGTGGCCAATCCGGAGCGGGCCCGCTCCCGGCTGGGGCTGGCCGGCCGGGTGGCCCAGGACAGCCTGGCCGAGGCGCGCACCTTCGTTTCCGCGCTCACTCCGCCGGCGCTGCGCGAGAGTTCCCTCGTGCAGGCCGTGCGCCGGCAGGCCGACCTGCTGATGGAGGAGACGGAGCTGACGGTGCGGTGCACGGCCCGGGGCGCGGAGCAGCCGCTGCCGATGGCCGTCAACGTGGTGCTGCTGCGCTCGGCGCAGGAGGCGTTCGCCAACGTCCGCAAGCACGCGCGGCACGCCCGTAGGGTGGAGGTGCTGGTGGCGTACGCGCCGGACGAGGTACGGCTCGTGGTCCGCGACGACGGCGCGGGCTTCGAGGCGGACGCCGTCCTGGCGGACGTTCCGGAGGACGGCCGCGGCGGCCGGCAGGACGGCGAGCGGAACGGTTACGGGTTGCGCGGGATGCGGGCCCGGGTGGAGGAGATCGGCGGAATGGCAGAGGTCAGCAGCAGCCCCGGCACGGGCACGGTCGTCGAGGTGACGGTGCCCCTGGCCCCGGTGGTGCAGGAGTCGGCCGGTGAGTGAGCGCGAGCCGATCGGGGTGCTGCTCGTCGACGACCACCCGGTGGTCCGGGAGGGCCTGTCCGCGATGCTGGAGCTGGACGAGGGGATCCGGGTCCTCGGGCAGGCCGGCTCCGGTGAGGAAGCGGTGCCGCAGGCCGCCCGGTTGCAGCCGGACATCGTCCTGCTGGACCTGCGGATGGGCGGGATGGACGGGGTGACGACGACCGGGCACATCCTGCGGGAGTCGCCGCGGACCAAGGTGGTCATCGTGACCACGTACGAGGACGACGCGGACATCCTGCGGGCTGTGGAGGCCGGTGCGGCGGGCTATCTGCTGAAGGGCAGTTCACGCGAGGAGCTGGTGCACGCGGTGAAGGCGGCGGCGCGCGGCGAGACGGTGCTGACGCCGTCGTTGGCCCCGAAGCTGTTCCGGGCCGCGCGGGTGCCGGAGGCGCCGGTGCTGTCCGAGCGGGAGCGCGAGGTGCTGCAACTGGTCCGGCAGGGCCTGACCAACGCGGACATCGGGCGGCGGCTGTTCATCAGCGAGGCGACGGTGAAGACGCACCTGCTGCGCTCGTTCAAGAAGCTGTCGGTGTCCGACCGTACGGCGGCGGTGATCACGGCGCTGGAGCGGGGCCTGCTGTCCTGACCGGGACACCGGTACATCGCGGTTGGGTTCCGATCAGGACTCCGGTTGGCAACGAATGCCCAGCTCATAGCACGTGTAGATAACGGATTCAATGTATCCGTTCGCGCCGCGTGGCTGGTTATGATCAGCGCGCTCCCGACTGGCTGTACCCCGTCTCCGCCCCTGTCCGGCCGCCCCCGAGGAACGATGTCTTCCACAGAACCCGAAGGCCCAGCAGTACCCGTGACGCCCCGGCAGCGGCAGCCGCGGCGGCGGACGGTGCGGCTGCGGACCCTGCTGATCTGGCTGGCGGTGGCCCCCACCGTGGCCATGGGGACCCAGACCGTCATGAACGCCGAGCGGCTGCTGGAGCAGTCCGCGCACCTGCGCGCCGACGTGGCGGCCAGTGAGGAGATCGGCATCCCGCTGTACACGCTTTTGGTCGACCTGCAGGCCGAGCGCACGGCGACCGCCGCCCGGTGGGCGGGCACCCCCGGCTCCGAGGAGGAGCTGCGGCAACGGCGCATGGCCACGGACCGGGCCGCGGCCAATCTCCGCCGGCTGGCCGCCGGATCGACCGCCTCCCTCGGGGACGTGACCCGGCGTCTCGGCGACCTGGCCGGGTACCGGGAGCGGGCGGACGTCCGCACCGGAACGCCCGACCGGCTGCTCGCCTCCTACACCGGGGCGATCAACGAGATCATCCGCCTGTACCAGGACGAGTTCAGCCACACCGAGGACGCCGAACTCACCCAGGCGAGCCGTCCCGTGGTGTCCATGCTCTCGGCCTCCGAGATGGTGGCGCGCGAGGACGCGGCCCTGGCCCTGGCGGGCCCCTCCAAGGAGCTCAGCTCCACCGGCTTCGACCAGTTCACCAGCTCCGTCGGCGCCCAGCGCTACCTGTACGAGACCTGGGTCGAGCCGTACCTGCCCCAGCGGGACCGGCAGTTCTACGAGCGGATCGTCTCCTCCCCGGACTGGCAGACGAAGGTCCGCATCGAGAACGCGATCATCCACGAGAACAAGGACACGGACACCGGCATCAAGCTGCCCGCCGAGGTCAGCGGTTGGAGTGCGGCGCACAGCAACGTCTCGGTGCAGATGGCGACGCTCAACATCGACCGCGCGAAGGGCGTCCTCGCCCTGGGCGCGGCCAAGGCCGACGCGCTGCAGACCGAGGTCGCCTGGCTGGTCGGCGGGAGCGGTGCCGGCCTGCTGCTGGTCGTGACCGTCGTCGTGTTCACCACCCGGTCGGTGCTGCGCCGGCTGGACGGGCTGCACCGGCGTACGGTGGCGGTCGCCGAGCGGATCCTGCCGGACGTCGTGGCCCGGCTCGACAGCGGCCGTCCCGTGGACGAGTCCGCGCTGCCCCGCGTCACCGGCCACCGGGACGAGGTCGGGCGGATCAACGACGCGTTCGCCCGGGTCGTCGCCGTGTCCGTGGACGGGCACCGTCAGCTCGCGGCCGAGCGCCACGGCTTCGGCGCGTTCGCCTCGGGCATCGCCTCGCGCACCGGGAACCTGGTGAGCCGCCAGCTCGCCCTCACCGAGGACATCCAGGACTCCTTCGGCCACGACGAGGCCCTGCTCGCCCAGCTGATGCGGTCCGACCAGCTGACGGTGGGCATGCGCCGCCAGGTGGAGAACCTGCTCATCCTGTCGGACGGCGAGATCCCCGACCCGCACACGGAGCCGATGCGCATCGCGGACCTGCTGCGCGAAGCCGCCGCGGAGGTCGAGGACTTCCGGCGGATCGAGCGGCAGGCGCTGGACGAGGCCAGTGTGGAACCGCAGTTCATCAGCCAGATCAGCCACCTGCTGGCGGAGCTGCTGGACAACGCCACCCGGTTCTCCCCGCCCCGCTCCAAGGTGGTGATCCGCGCCGAACTGGTCGCCGACGGGCTGTCGGTGGAGGTCGAGGACCGCGGGCCGCGCGTGGCGGGCTCCCGCTACGAGGAGATGAACCAGCGCCTGCACACCGCCCCGCCGTACGCCGTCCTCGCCGAGAACGCGCACCGGCTCGGCCTGTTCGTGGTCGGGCACCTCGCCGACCAGCTCGGGGCCAGGGTCACCCTGCGGCGCTCGGTGTACGGGGGCACCTCGGCGGTCGTGGTGCTGCCGGCGAAACTCCTGGTCCCAGCGGCCTCCGCCGCGGCGGAGCCGGCCCAGGCGGACGCCTCCGCGCCCGGCGTGCCCGCTCCCGCCCGCCCGGAACCCGCGCCGGGCCACGCCCCCGACCTCGTACCCGCCGCCCCGGCCGCGGAGCCCGCGCCGGCCCCCGCGCCCGTACCGGTGCTGGCTGCCGTACCGGCGTCCGCGACCGGTCCGCAGGCGGCCGACCCGGCCCCGCTGCCGACCGCCGCCGGGCTGCCGAGCCGCCGCCGGCCGGACCCGCCGGCCACCCCCGACGGCGTCGACGCTCCGCGCCCCGCCCTCCCCGGGCGGAACGCACGCCCCGCCCTCCCCGAGCGCGTCCCGCAGACCCATATGACGGAACGACTGCGCGGGCCGCGGGCACCGGAGACGGCGGTCGTCGCCCCGGACCCGGCCACGCCCGAAGAGGTGGCCGACGCGTGGGCGGACTACGAACACGGAACCCAGAAAGTGGAAGAAGAGCTCCGACAGGATCAGCCATGACGACGACACAGAACGACATGATCTACAGCGTCCTGGACAACAACCTGAGCAGGATCGCCGGCATCCAGGGCGCCGTGCTCCTGTCCAACGACGGGATCGGGCTCAGCGCCTACCTGCTCGAACGTGACCAGGCGGAGCGCATAGCCGCCGCCTGCTCGGGGATCGCCTCCACCATGAAGGCGATCTCCAGAGAGATCGACGGGGGCCGGGTGATCCGCCAGCTCGTCGAGATGGACGACCGCTACCTGTGCATCGTCGGGTGCGGGGAGGGCAGCACCCTCATCGTCGTGACCTCCCGCAAGGCCCGCCTGGGCGAACTGGGCGGCGAGGCCGTACGGACCGCCCAGGCGCTCGGCGAGTGGCTGGGCACGCCGGAGCGCGCACAGGCGCAGCCTCCGGCCTCGTAATGCCGGACGACGTGACGGACCCGGCACCGGACCCGGCGGCGGGCGCGGAACCACGCGAGCCGTCGTCCTCGGCCGCCCTGGGAGGGGCGGCCGAGGACGAGGGGCCCGAGGGGCCGGACGGGCCGGACGGGTCCGCGGAACCCGGGGGGCCGCTGCGGGAGCAGCGGTCCCGGGGCCGCCGGCGGACACGGCTGTACGCGCTCACCGACGGCCGTACCGCCGCCTCCTGCACCGTCCTCACCATGGACACCACGATCACGGCGGCGGTCGCCGAGGACGGCTGGAGCGGGCTGCCGAGCGAGTGGCGGGCCGTCCTGGCCATGTGCATGCCGCCGGACGGGCGGGCGGTCGCCGAGATCGCGGCGCGGATGCACATCCGCCTCACCCCGATGACGATGCTGCTCGGCGAGCTCGCGGACCGCGGGCTGATCCACCACCAGCCGCCCCTGGAGGGTGCCGAGACCACCAATGTCCACCTGCTCATGAGAATCAGGGACAACCTTGCCCGGATATGACCAGCCTGCCCGGCAGGCGGCCGCCATGAAGATCCTCATCGCAGGAGGGTTCGGCGTCGGCAAGACCACTCTCGTCGAGACGATCTCCGAGATCGAACCGCTGCGCACGGAGGAGCGGCTCACCGCCGCGGGCGTGGGCGTCGACGACCTCGACGGCATCGAGTCCAAGGCCGTCACCACCGTCGCGATGGACTTCGGCCGGATCACGCTCACCGAAGCCGGGGTGGTGCTGTACCTGTTCGGCACGCCGGGCCAGGAGCGCTTCTGGTTCATGTGGGACGACCTGCTGAGCGGGGCGCTCGGCGCGATCGTCCTGGTCGACACCCGCCGCCTGGACCGCAGCTTCGCCGCCGTCGACTTCTTCGAGAGCCGCGGCCTGCCGTTCGTGGTCGGCGCCAACTGCTTCCACGGCGAACAGCCCTACACCGCCGAGGAGATCTCCGCGGCCCTGCGCCTGCGCAACCCCGACACCCCCGTGCTGATGCTCGACGCCCGCGAGCGCGACGACGTACGCGGTGTGCTGCTCGCCCTGCTGGACCTGCTCATCGCGGCGGCCGGCGCGGCCCCCGCTCCCGGCCCCGCCCTCCCGACGGCCGCGTCGGTCCACTGACCGGACCGGCCCGCCGGCCCGGCCGCCGCCCGGTCGGGGCGGCCCCGGGGTTCGCGGGCCCGAACCCGCACGGTCGTTGCATAGGCTCGCTCATGCGCCCCATGCAACGAGGAGGACCCCATGAACCCCGCCGGGGAAGGGCTACAGCAGTTGGACGCGGTCAGCGTCCTCAACGCCAAGACGACGCTCGTCCAGCTCCTGCTCCGGGCGGGGGTGCACCCCGGTGACGCGGGGGAGCTGATCGGGCTCGTCGAGGCGGGCACGCTCGCCGTCGCGCACGAGCGGATCGGCGGGAGCGCGGGGACCGCCCCGACGGAGAAGGGCGAGCCGTACGCGTCCGGCTGGCTCGACGGTGCCCGCGCCGTCGCCGACGAGCTGGGCGACATCGCGGAGCGGACGCTGCGGGACGCCGTCGGAGCCGATGCCTCGGGGCGCGCCCTGGACGAGCGTCCCCCGGCCGGGAGGATGGAGCTGGAGCGGGCGAAGGTGGCCGTGCTGCCGCTCTACCTGTCGTTCACCACGGTCTCCGACCTCGATCCCGAGGTGTCCGAGCAGGTGCTCACCGCCGTGCTCGGCACGATGAGCACCCGGGAGCGCACCGGGTACGCGGGCCGGCTGACACGGTTCGCCACCGCCCACCACACGCGCCTGGAGCAGATGTACGCGCAGTACGGGCCCGGCAGCGCCATCGCGATCCACGGCCGCTACTCCCTGCTCCACTCCCCCACCAGCATCGCCGTGCTGGAGCGCCTCCTCACCGTGGCGTCGGAGCTGCGGGAGGAGTGGGACGCCGCCGAGCTGCCGCCCGCCTGGCTCGAAGGGCTGACCACGGCCTGGGACGCGGCCGGTTCCTGAGCGCGGCCGGCCCCGGTGGCGTGGTGGACGTACTCCTGCCGGAGGCGGAAGCCGGCGTGCCAGGCGAGCAGGCGGCTGGGGCGGTGGTCGCGGGGGCAGGTCCAACTGGGGGTCCGGCCGCGGTCGGCGATGTCCTCGCACAGGGCGTTGACGCAGGCCAGCGCGAGGTGCCGGCGCCGGTGACCGGGCGCGGCGAAGACGGCGACGTCCTCGTACCGGCTGCCCAGGACGTACGTACAGGCCACCGCCAGCAGCCGGCCGTGGTGGAAGGCGCCCCGGGCGACCCCGGCGCCGGCCAGGCCGTGCGGGCCGCCCCAGGTGCCGTGGACCCACTGCGCCTGCGGCCCCAGCGCCGCCAGCGCGTCGGCGTCCCCGGCGGTCAGCGGGCGGATCGTGACCCCGTGCGGCGGGCGGGCCGGGCGCGCGGGCTCCTCGTGCACGTAGACCATGCGCTCCCACGGGTCCAGGCGGGTGAACGCCGCCCGCATCACGGGGACGAAGTGGGCAGGGGCTTCGACGTAGCCGGACGCCAGGGGGCGTACGTCCTGTGCCCGCAGGACGCCGGCGCGGCCGCGGAGCAGCGCGTGGCCGCCGCAGACGACGGCGAGGACGCGCGGCTCGGCGGCACGGTCGGCGAACCAGCGGCCGTGGCCGGTGGCGAGCGCGTGCTCGGCGAGGGCGGGCATACCGGGCGCTCCGGACGGGAAGCAGCGGGGCAGTTCGGCGGGGGCGGGAAGCTCGATCACGGCGGGTCACACCTCGGAACGGGCGGAAGGGAGGCCGGGGCGGCCCGGACGGGAGCCGCTCCGGCAGGGGAACCGCCGCGGGGAGGCCGAGGTCACGCCGACCGGCGCGCAAGGCCGTCGGAGGTGCGTCGAGGCCGCGCGCGCCGACTCGTTCCCGCGAGCCGGGGGCGCGCCGTCCTGCGGCGCATGCCCGTGTGACGGCGCATGCCGGTGTGAGGATGTGACGGGCCCTGACACGGGGGTCGGCGCCGGTACGACCGGCCGTCGGCCCGCTCCTCGGCCGCTCCGTGCGAAGGGACCCGGCATCCGTCCGCCGACAACGCCGGACAGGGGGACGGTCGAGCGGCGATACTCTCCCGGTGACGTCGATCTACCGGAGTCGGCAGGGCGAAGCGGCCGTGCGCCGTTGGTGTCTGGACCGGCTCGACGGCTGGCAGCGGCCGCACGAGCGGGCCGAGTTCACCGCGGCCGGAGCCCGTACCCACGTGGTGACCGCGGGCTCCGGTCCGGTCACGGTCGTGCACGTCCCGGGCACGAACTTCAACGCCGCGGTCTCGCTCCCGCTCGCCGAGGCGCTGTGCGCGGCCGGGCACCGGGTCGTCCTGCCGGACGTTCCCGGGCAGCCCGGGCTCAGTTCGGGCGTGCGCGGGCCGGGGAGCGGCCGGCTGTCCTGGTACGGGGAATGGCTGGGCGAGGTGCTCGATGCGGCCGGGGTCGGGGGCGGGGACGTGGGCGGGGAGGGGGCCGTGACCGTGATGGGGCACTCGTTCGGGGCTGCCATCGCCCTGTCCTGCCCCTCGCTGCGCGCGGAGCGGCTCGTCCTGCTCTCCCCCGGCGGCTTCGGGCGGCTGCGTCTGACGCCCCGCCTGCTGGCCGCGTCGGCCGCCTGGTACCTGTGTCCCGCCCCGGCCCGCAGTGCGCGGCTGTTGCGGGCCATGGGCGCTCCGGGCTACGTGCCGCGCCCCGACCTGGTGGAGTGGATGACGCTGGTCGCCCGGCACGCCCGGTCGAGCGGGGCGCCCGGGCTCGCCGAGGCCCGCCGGAGGGTCTCGTACCAGGTGGTCACGGGCGCCCACGACACCTTCCTGCCGCCGCGCCGGCTCGGCCCGGCGGTGCGGGCCCGGCTCGGCACCGGGCTCGACGTGGTGGCGGACGCCGGGCACCTCCTGGTCGAGGAACGCCCCGACCTGGTGGCAGCGCTGGTCTGACCGGTGCCCGCCATCCGCAGGTGCCGCGTCGTCACCGGCCGGTCAGGAGCACTGCGGCCGCGGCACCGGGTACGACGGTGGCCGCGGCCAGGACCCAGGCGACCCCGACGCGACCCGGCCGGCGGCGTCCCACCGGGGCCCACTGCACGCAGCCCAGCGCGGCCCAGCGCCGGGCCGCTTCGTGCTGCTCCGCGTCGTGCTGGGCCCGGCCGTGGAGGAGCAGGGCCGCCGTGGCCGCGGCCCCGGCTCCCGCGACGGCGGCGATGAGCGCCCCCGGCGCCGACGCCAGCAGCAGGGGGATGACGAGCGCCGCGGTGCCCCAGCCGGTCAGGCAGGCCGTGGCCGCCGTCCGGCGCGATGCGGGGCGGTCGGCGCCCGCCCGTACGTCCGCGATCGCGGGCACGTACCAGACACAGCCCGCGGCGCAGAGGACCGCGACGGCGAGTGCCGGAACTGCGTGGGACATGAGCACCTCTCCCTGGGGGTCCGTTGGCTGCCGGACCGGCTCAGTGGTGGTCGAGGGAGGCGATCTCCGGGTGGTGGAGGTCGAACGCCGGCGACTCGGACCGGATCCGCGGCAGGGAGGTGAAGTTGTGCCGCGGCGGCGGGCAGGAGGTCGCCCATTCGAGGGACCGGCCGTAGCCCCAGGGGTCGTCGATCTCGATCTTCTTGCCGTACCTGGCGGTCTTCCACACGTTGTAGAAGAACGGCAGGAGGGACAGCCCGAGCAGGAACGATCCTGCGGTGGAGAGGGTGTTGAGGGTGGTGAAGCCGTCGGCGGCGAGGTAGTCCGCGTACCGACGCGGCATGCCCTCGGCACCCAGCCAGTGCTGGACGAGGAAGGTGAGGTGGAAGCCGGCCGTCAGGGTCCAGAAGGTGATCTTGCCGAGGCGCTCGTCCAGCATCCTGCCGGTGAACTTCGGCCACCAGAAGTGGAAGCCGGCGAACATCGCGTACACGACGGTACCGAAGACGGTGTAGTGGAAGTGCGCCACCACGAAGTACGAGTCGGAGAGCTGGAAGTCCATCGGGGGCGAGGCCAGGATGACGCCGGTCAGCCCGCCGAAGACGAAGGTGACGAGGAAGCCGACCGTCCACAGCATCGGCGTCTCGAAGGACAGCGAGCCCTTCCACATGGTGCCGATCCAGTTGAAGAACTTCACGCCGGTCGGGACCGCGATCAGGAAGGTCATGAAGGAGAAGAACGGCAGGAGGACGCCGCCGGTGACGTACATGTGGTGCGCCCACACCGTCACGGAGAGGCCGGCGATCGCGATGGTGGCGGCGATCAGTCCTATGTAGCCGAACATCGGCTTGCGGGAGAAGACCGGGACGACCTCGCTGACGATCCCGAAGAACGGCAGCGCCAGGATGTACACCTCGGGATGGCCGAAGAACCAGAACAGGTGCTGCCACAGCAGGGCACCGCCGTTGGCGGCGTCGAAGACGTGGGAGCCGAACTTGCGGTCGCACTCGAGGGCGAAGAGGGCCGCGGCCAGCACCGGGAAGACCATCAGGACCAGCAGCGCCGTGAGGAGCACGTTCCAGGTGAAGATCGGCATCCGGAACATCGTCATGCCCGGGGCCCGCATGCACAGGATCGTGGTGATGAAGTTGACGGCGCCCGCGATGGAGCCGAAGCCGGACAGCGCCACACCCATGATCCACATGTCGGCGCCGAGCCCCGGCGAGTGCACCGAGTCCGACAGCGGTGCGTAGAGGAACCAGCCGAAGTCGGCGGCGCCGCCGGGGGTGAGGAAGCCGAAGGCCGCGATGAGCGACCCGAAGAGGAACAGCCAGAAGGACAGCATGTTCAGCCGCGGGAACGCCACGTCCGGCGCGCCGATCTGGAGCGGCATGATCCAGTTGGCGAACCCGGTGAACAGCGGCATCGCGAACATCAGCAGCATGATCGAACCGTGCATGGTGAACGCCTGGTTGAACTGCTCGTTCGACATGATCTGCGTGCCCGGGCGCGCCAGCTCGGCCCGCATCATCAGCGCCATGACGCCGCCGACGATGAAGAACACGAACGCGCTCACGAGGTACATCGTGCCGATCCGCTTGTGGTCGGTGGTCGTCAGCCAATCGACCCACGAGGCCCGCCGCGCCGGCCCGTTCCCTGCTCCGGCGCCAACGGCCGCTCCGGTTCCGGATCCGGCTCCGACGGCCGCTCCGGTTCCGGATCCGGGTGTCGTCCGTCGAGCGGTCTCCGGCTCCGCGCTCGCTGCCTGCTTCTTCCCTGTCACGTCCACCGGACGCTGCCCTCCCTGTAGCCGTACCCATGGCGGACCGGGAGGTGCCGTACGTACGGGGAAACGGCACCGCCCGGCCGCCGCCCCATGATCCGTGCGGGGGGCAGGGGACCGGCAGGGCCGAACAGTCCCTGCGTCCCCTGCCCGATCAGGGACGTATGGCCCCCGCCGAGTGCCGTCCGGCACCGCCGGAACCGGCCGTGGCCAGCGGATACTTCATGCGGGGCGCCCGGGGTCGTGGCGGATCCGGTCGGCGGGCACGTCCAGGGCGACCAGCCGCTCCACCGTCGCGGCGACCATCGCGGGCGGCCCGCTGACGTAGGCGAGGTGCCCGGACCAGTCGCCGCCCCGGGAGACCGCCTCCACCACCGCACCGCAGTCGGCGGCGGCAGCGCCCTCCCCGATCACGGGGACCACGCGCAGCCACGGGCAGCGGTCCTCCAGCCCCGCCAGGGCCGGCGTGTCGTACAGGTCGTCGAGCGTGCCGGCCCCGAGGTACAGGTGGGTCCGGCGCGGTCGGGGCCCGCGCGCCAGCTCCTCCAGCAGTGACTTGGCGGTGGCCCAGCCGGTGTCCGCCGCGACGACCAGCACGTCCCGGTCGGGTGCTCCGTCCACGGTCATGGTCCCCTGGGCGGGCCCGATGCGCAGGGGGTCACCGGTGCCGGTGCGCGCCACGAGCGCCTCGCCCACGTCCCCGGGGCCGGTGCGGCGGACGTGGAACTCCAGCTCGCCGTCGGGGCGGGGCGCACAGGCGAGGGAGTAGGGCCGCCAGGCGTGCGGCAGGAGCGGCGTCTGGAGTTGGGCGTACTGTCCGGCCCGGTACGGGTACGGCTCGGCGGTGCGGACGTGGACCACGGCGAGGTCCGGTCCGCAGAGCCGGTGCCCGGTCACCACCCCGTTCCAGTAGGGCGGTTCGGCCAGGGCCTGCTCGGCGCCGGCGACCGTGGCCGCGACCGCGAACCGCAGCATCCGCAGCCACGCCTGTTCGAGCGCGTCGTTCCATCCCCCGCCGGCGTACCCCCGCAGCGCCTCGACGAGGGCCGCCTCGAAGACCTCGTAGTGGACCGGTCGCACGCCCAACTTGCGGTGGTCGCGGCCGAGCCGGGAGCAGAAGGCGGCCAGTTCCTGCGGCTGGTGCAGGTGGTCGATGAGGTACCGGAGCGCCCTCTCCAGGTGGGCGCGCTGGAACGCCATCGAGTGGGGGAACAGGCCGCGGAGGTAGGGGTGGTGCTCGAACATCGCGTCGTAGAGACGGTCGATGAGCTCCCCTGAGGGGCTCACCAGGGGCAGGTGCAGCATGATCAGCCGCTGGTCCGCCGCGCCGTCGTAGGAGCCGGGGCCGAGCGCGGCCGGCTGCCGGGCCGGGGCCATCAGCTGCCGCCGCAGCCGCATCGCGTCCTGCCGTGCCAGGAGCGCGTGGTACCTGTCGTAGGTGTCGTGGGTGTCGTGGGTGTCGTACTGGTTCACGTCGTGTGCTTCTTCCGGTTGTGCTTGCCTCCTTGCCGTCGCGTTCCGCGGGCGGTGGCCGGCAGGCCCTCGCCGTGCACCCTCCGGGCGCCGCCGACCGGCGTAACGTCACAGCAGGCTCGCCCAGTAGGGCCAGAAGCGGGTGGCGACGAGCAGCACGACGACCCCGTACCAGGTGGCCGGCAGCACCCAGTGGAACTCCTGCACCCCGCTGACGAGGGCGCGCGGGGCGCGGAAGACACCGTGCCGGAGGTTGTGCACCGTCGTGTACCAGAACATGGCGATGGTGGCCGCCCACGCCAGGCAGCACCACAGGCACAGGGCACCGATCTCGTACAGCGCCTGGCTCATCAGCCACATGCAGAAGCCGGCGCCCAGGAGGGTCCCGAGGTTGAGGCCGGCCCAGAACCACCGCCGGTAGCGGGCGCCCGCGAGCAGGCCGCACCCGACCGCGACGACGACCGCGTACGCGACGAGGCCGATCAGCGGGTTGGGGAAGCCGAACACTGACGCCTGGCCGCTGCGCATCACGTCGGCGCAGGAGATCACCGGGCTGAGATTGCACGAGGGGACGAAGTCCGGGTCCCGGAGCAGCTCGAACTTGTCGAGGGTGATCACGAACGAGGCGAGGATCCCGGCCGCGCCGGTGACGACGAGCAGCCAGGCGAGGGCGCGTCCCGCGCCGATCACGCCGGGCCGGTCGCCGCCGCCCGTCGGGCGGCTCTGCGCGTCCGCCGGGCGGTCAAGCAGGGTGCCGGACATGGCCGCCCTCCCTTCGTGCCGGTGTACCGATCGGAGCGCGCCCCACCGCAGGGAGGTGCGGGGGGTACGGGGGGCGCGGGAGGTGCCGGACGGGGGCCTGGACTTCCTGGACCCGGCTCGCGCCCTCGGGCCAGACGACGTCCACGGGAATGCCGCGGGCCCTGGCGTAGGCCACCAGGTGCGCGGTGGCGTCCCGGCCGTCGGACGGCGATCCGTCCCACACGGCCAGCAGCCGGCTGCTGCCGCGGACCATGCGCTCGTCGGCGCCGATGCAGGCCTCGCGGCCGTCCGGGTCGAAGTCCAACAGGCGCACCCGGTCGGCGAGCACCAGCAGTTCGCCGGCGGCGGCGCGGTCGTGCCGGGGCAGCGGGGCGGACACCGCCCCGTCGGCCGGGAGCAGCAGCACCAGCCGCCGGCCCGACGCGCGCACGGCCCGTCCGATCACCACCGGCAGCCCCGCAGCCGCACGGACCACCACCGTGGCGCTCCCCGCCCAGCGCTCCAGCCACGCCCGCACCTCGGGCTCCACCCGTTCGAGCGTCTCCGGGGACAGATCGGCATGGCCCACCGCCGCGATCATCCGTCCGCTCGCTTCCCCGCCATACGGCGCCCTCCACTCGTCCCGCACGTGAACGGGTCCGCCCGCCGTCACCGACGGGCGGACCCGGTTCACGAGTGAACACGCGGCAACGCCGGACCCGAAAGGGCCCGAACGTCCCCCGGCCCTTCGCCCCGGGGGCCGAACGTCCCTGGTCGGCCGCCCGCTTCGGGACGGGCTGCTGCAGACATGGCGCGGCCGAGAGGGGCGGGCAGTCGTTTGACTGAAAATCCAGTCAGTGTCAGAGTGGCGGCACGCGGCCGTTCCGCTCTCCTGCTGGACGGCCGATCGCGGGATCGGCGCGCACCCTTGCCGTAGGAGCCCGGAGGACCTCGACCCTCGGCCCTCGTCGCGCCCCCGCGCCCGCCCCGGCCGGACGACCGTGTCCCGCCGGTCCACGATCGGAGTCGCCCGTGTCGAACCCGCCCCCCACGCGCCGGACCACTCTCCGCAGCCTCGCCGGGCTCGGAGCCCTCGCCCTGGGCACCGCGGCCTGCGGCCGCGCCGAGGCCGCCCTGCGGTCCGGCACCCCGGCGGGATCCGCCCCGTCGGCGTCCGGCGGCGGTCCGAAGCGCCGGCTCGGCGCCGAGTGGGAGAGCCACACCCGTACGTTCATGTCCTGGCCCGCCCTCGCCAAGGGGGTGTGGGAGGAGGACCTGCGCTACGTCCGCGAGGACATCGCCCGCATCGCCCGCGCCGTCGGGGAGTACGAGGCGGTGGTCATGATGGCCCGCCCCGACCAGGTGGCGGCCGCGCAGCGGGCGTGCGGTTCCCAGGTGGAGGTCGTCCCGCTGGCCGTGGACGACCTGTGGGCCCGCGACACCGTCCCCGTCTTCGTCGAGGAGGAGGGCGGCGGGGTCACCGGCGTCGACTTCAACTTCAACGGCTGGGGCGACAAGCAGGTGCACACCAACGACGCCAAGGTGGCGAGCGCCCTGCTGCAGCAGTACCGGATCCCCCGGGTGCAGGCGCCGCTGGTCGCGGAGGGCGGTTCCTTCGAGCCCGACGGCGAGGGCACCCTGCTGATCACCGAGAGCTCGATCGTCAACGACAACCGCAACCGGGGCAAGTCGCGCGGCACCGTCGAGGCCGAACTCGAGCGGACGCTGGGCGTCGAGAAGGTGATCTGGCTGGCCGGCGTGCGCGGCGAGGACATCACCGATGCCCATGTCGACAGCCTCGTACGGTTCACGGCGCCGGGAGTGGTCCTGCTGGACCGCGCACACCCGAGCACCCCGCCGGACTCCTGGTCCCGCTCCGCCGACCAGGCGGAGTCCGTCCTGTCGAAGGCGACGGACGCCCGCGGCCGGCGCTTCGAGGTCATCGACCTCCCGCAGCCCGACCTGAACCGGATCACGGGCCGCGGCGACGACTTCGTCTCCACCTACGCCAACTTCTACATCGCCAACGACGCCGTGTTCATGCCCCGGTTCGGCGACCGCAGGGCCGACGACCGCGCCCGCGGCATCCTGCAGGAACACTTCCCGAAGCGCGACGTCGTCCCGGTCGCCATCGACACGATCGCCTCGGGCGGCGGCGGCATCCACTGCTCCACCCACGACCAGCCCGGCAGGCCGGCCGCCTGACGCACGCCCTCCCCCCGCACCACCTGAGCCGTCGCGCTGTCAGACCCGCGTGGTGCACTGTTCTTGATCCCGAGAACAACGAGGGGGAGGGGTAGTCCGTGGGAGCCCGTCCGTACGACGCACCGTGCGAAGAAGTCCACCAGGCGGCGGTGGCCGCCGTCGACCTGTTGCGCAGCCTCGCCGCCGAGCAGGGCGGGGGCGCCGCCCCTCCGCTGCCCGCGGATGCCGAGGTCGTGCGCTTCCTGGGGCGTACGCACCCGAACCGGTACCCCAAGTCCGTCGGCCGCCCCGAGTGGCTGGCCGAAGCATGGCACCGCTGCGGCCTGCCGACGGACGAGAGTGCGCCCCGCCCGGCGGCCCCGGCGATCGACGGGGCCGCGGCGCTGGAACTGCTGCGGCAGAACGTTGCGGACGGCGATCCCGCACCGCACCGCCGCTCGGCCCACCTCCACGGGCTGTCGGCGGCCTACACCGCGGGGACGCTGCGGGCCGCCGACATCCTCGGGGCGTTCCCGGCGCGCTGGTCGATGCAGCTCCGCCCGCTGTCCGACCACGACCCGGCGCGCCCCGCCTTCGAGCGGGAACTGCGCGCGCACCTGACGACCGCTCTGGGGACGGACCCGGCCGCCTGGCTGAAGCTGCTCACCACCGCCGACGCCCTGTGCCGGCCGAACGGCAAGGACTTGGACCGGCTGCTCAGTTGGCCGGCGCTGGTACAGCGCTCCCGGGACACAGCGGCGGTCGCATCCGCCCGGCTGCTGCCCGACCGCGCGCCGACCGGCCGGAGCGTCCAGGACCAGCTGTCCCGCGCACTGTGGTGGTGGCCCACGGGCGAGGTCCTGCGGCGGTGCGGCGCCGATGTCCTGGACGCCCTGATGCCCGAACTGCCGCCGGAAACGGGCACGCTGCTGGCGCAGTACGTCGTCGCGGCGCGCCGCGGCACCCCCTCAGCCGTCCTGGAGCACCTCCTGCGCAGCCGGAACCGGGAGGCCCTCCTGGTGATCGCCCGCGGCATCGACCTGACCCGGGGCACCGCGCTGCGGCTCCTGGAACACGGCGATCCGGAGATCCACCTCGCCGTCCTGGACCTCCACTTCTCCATCTGCGCCGAGGAACGCCGCGCGGCCGTCACCGACCCGTCGGTCCCGCTCGCACCGTACGCCGACCGCATTCCGTGGAACGCGCTCCCCGACTGCCTGCACGCCGTCGAACCGGAGCTCGTCGAAGCGGCGTTCGCCAGCAGCCACCTGCCGAAGTTCAAAGTGCCCGAGCAGCTGACGGGCTGCCTCAACCTGCTGCGGCACGCAGGCCCGGCCCGGCTGTCGGCACTGCTCGCCACCGGCCGGGTGGGCCCGGCGGTCACCCGTATCTGCGAGACGGCGCTGACCGCCGCCGATCCGCTCGCGGCCCTCCGCGCCCGGGTGGAGAAGGAGCTGACCACGCAGAAGCTGACCTCGCGCCTGCGCCGCCTCGGTCCGCGAGCCGGCGCGGATGCCGCCGACCGGTTGATGGAGCTCATCCCGAACGCCGACTGGGAGCACCTGGAAGCCGAGCACGCCCGCGAGCCGTTCCGGTACTGGCCGCAGATGGTCAACCGGCCCGGCACACCGCCCGCCGTCGCGGCCCGCCACATCGACGCGATACGCCGCGACTACCGCAGCCACCGCTCGTACGAGGAGGTCTGGATCGCGGACAAGGACGCGCTGCGCGCCGGGCTGGGCTACCGCGCCGACCACGAGAAGGCCACCGGACGACTCGACGACCTGCTCACGAAGGGGCTGATCACCCCCGACGACCTCCTGCGGCAGGTGGGGCAGGGCCCGTGCGTACTGCGCCGCCTCGGCGACGACCGGCTCCGGCCGGACGCCCCTCCACAGATAGCGGAAGCCGTGGAGGAACTCTCGGCGCTGGTCCGCACGCACCTGCCGGTGGACGACGGGGCGGCCTGGCAGCGGCTGTACCGGCGGCTGGCGGGCCGCGACCCGCAGCACCCGGAGCGGGGCACGGTCGAGGAACTCCTGACGGTCACCGCGGCGGCGACGTGATCCGGACGGTCCCGTTGACGGTGACCTGGTCGATTTCCGTGGTGCGCACCGTGACGTTCAGGGTCCACTCCCCGGGCATGGGCAGCCGCAGGTCATATGCGGCCCAGTAGCCCTTCTGGTTCTTGAGCTTGGCGTCGATCGGGCCGATGTCCAGCTCCTCCTGGGTGAGCGTCAGGCGGAGTTCGGGAACGGTGGCGAGGCCTCCGTCCGCGGTGTACACCACGGCTTCGACGGTGTTCTCGCCGACGCGTCCCGGCCCCAGGGTGATCTGGACCGTGCCCTGGTGGTTGGCGGTCCCCATGTCGAAGGGGACCGTGACCACCTTCACCTGCGGGCCCTGCGCCGCGGCCGCGGCCACGGCGCTCTCGGCGGCGGCGCGGCTGGGCTGGGTACCGGTGAGCAGGGTCGTGATCGCCAGGACCACGGCGCTGAGCACGGCCTCGACGGCCACCGTGCGGCGCAGGCGCCGCTGATGTCCGTCGGCCTCGGCGCGGGGCGGCTCGGAGCCGGGCGGCTCGGTGCCGCCGTCCGCATCGCCCCCGCCGCCCGTACGGGGTGCGCTGCTGACGGGGTCCGCTGCCTCGGGGGAGGCCGACGCGCCCACCATCTGCGCGACCTTGGCCCGCTCGGGCGCGGGCTCGGGCGCGGGCACGGAGGCGTGCTCGGGCACCGGCGCCGGCTCCGCGGTCGTGGGCGCCGCGTGGACGAGGCGGGCGGTCCAACGGCGGGAGAACGAGGCCACCCACAGCACGAGGACCACGGCGGCGATCTTCACGGTGAGGATCCTCCCGTAGGACGTGGTGGACAGCGCCTCCCAGGAGCCGACCTGCCGCCAGGACTGGTACACCCCCGTGCCGACGAGGACGGCGACGGCGGTGAAGGCCAGCGTCGAGAAGCGCCCGATCGCGGACGCCGGGACCGGGCCGCTGCCGCTACCGGAGGCCCCCCGGCCCCGGAGGACGACCACCAGCGTGATCAGTCCGCCCAGCCAGACCCCCATGGCCAGCAGGTGCAGTACGGCGGCGGGAACGGCCAGCGGCACCTGGATGCCGGCGGAGGCGTGCTCGGCGCCGGCCCAGGTGAACGCCAGCCCCAGCGCGAACAGAGCCGCGGCCGCGCGGACACGGGGACCGAGGTGCTGCGGCTCCGCCCCGTCGCCCGGGCCCCGGAGCCGCGCGGCCGACCACCTCAGCAGCACCGCGGCCCCGGCGAGCAGCACGAGCCGGGCGATCAGCGCTCCCCCGGGCCTGCCGGTGACGGTGCGGCCCAGCTGGGACGGGTCGAGCACCGACGTCAGCGGCCCGGCCGCTTCGTACGGGCCGCGCAGCAGCAACAGCGCCGCGGTGGACACCACCAGCGCCGCCCACCCGACGACCAGCAGCCTGCGCACCGCACGGACGGCCCCCGCGGAGGGCCAGCACACCAGGACGAACGCGGCGGCGCCGATGAGGAGGGCGAGCCCGCTGTAGGCGGCGTAGCGGAACAGGCCGTACAGGCGGCTGGCTGCGGTGTCGTCCGGGGAGCCGGTGGGCCTCACGGCGGCGGTCCCGGACGGTTTGCCGATGGAGAAGGAGAACGCGCCGGAGATCGGGTGGCCGTCGGCGGAGACGACCCGCCAGGCCACCGTGTAGGTGCCCTGGGGAAGCTTGTCGGACAGCTCCACCCGGCCGGTGTTGTCCTTGCCGTCCACGTGCTGCGCCGGGCGGGGGTTCACGCGCTCGTTGTCCGGCGACAGCACTCTGAGCGAGTTCTCGGAGAGGCCGACCGATTCGGTGAAGGTGAGCGTGACGTGCTTCGGCGCCGTCTGGAGGACGGCGGCGTCGGCGGGGTCGGAGCCACTGAGGCCGGCGTGCGCGCATGCCGGGCCCGCCCCGCCGAGGAGCAGGGCGAACGTGGCGGCGACCAGCGCCAGAACGGTCAGCGACCTCCTGGCCGGAGGCGATCCGGTGTGCATGACCAGGCAGTCTCGGCGGTGACGGTCACCGACGGAGCCGGTTAAGCAACTTCCGCTAAAGAGCGGTGCAGAAGGCCCTGCTGCGGACACTCGTGCTGTATGAAGGGACTGCGGGCAGCCGGGGTGCGGCTGCCCGTCCAAACTTTCCGAGGCGCAGGACAGCTGCGCCGCCGCCTCCTCGGCCGGCCCGGCTCCGGAACCGTCACGTGAGGAGGGGGCGCCAGCGGTCGGCGGAGTCCCGCATGTCGTGGATGACCCGTTCCAGGAACGACCCGCCCCTGAACAGCCGCTGCCCGACGGGGCTGCCCGGCCCGAACGCCTCCGCCGCCGCCATCGCGGCCTGCGCCGTTTCGAGCGTCTGCCGCGCGCTGATCACGATCGAGTTGTACCAGGCCTCGTCGTCGACCACGTAGATGTCGCGACGCCGCTGCGGATCGCGCTCGCGCCGGACGTACCCGTGCTGGACCAGGGTGTTCACGGCCACGGAGACGGAGGCCGGGCTGACGTTCAGCCTGCGGGTCAGCTCCGCTGCGGTGCGCCTGCCGTCCTCGGACAGCAGCAGGTCGACGTGCACGCGGGCGGTCATCCTCGGCATCCCGGACCTGACCGCCAGCTCGATGATCTCGTCCTCGGCCGTGCCGCCGGGCGGCTGGTCCACGGGTGGGGGTGGCGGTGTGCCGCGCCGCGCCCGCTGGACCGTCGCCTGGTGCGCCTGCTGGGGCCGGTAGCCGCCGGGCCCGCCGTTGCGTGAGACCTCCCGGCTGATCGTCGAGGTCGGACGTTCGAGCCGCCTGGCGATCTCCGCATAGGAGAGCCCGTCGGCGAGTCCGGCCGCGATGCGGTGGCGTTCCTGCTGGGTCAAACGTCCTCCTGGCATGCCGTCAGTATTGCTTTCGCCCCCATTCATTGCAATGCATCGTTGCATTCGACCACAGACCATTGCATCAATTTCCGGCCTGCTACCTGGATATACGCGTTACGGTGATTGACGACATCATGAATGCAACGTAGCTTTCGAGATACATCAAACACGTCATATCGCGAGACGAGGAATGGTCATGAGCGAGTCCGTCCACACCGTCACGGCGCTGCCGACGGAGCGTCAGCACGGTTGCCCCTTCGACCCGCCGGGACAGCTGACCGACGCCCAGCGGAAGGGCCCCATCAGCCGTTTCACCCACCCCGGCGGGAAGCCCGGCTGGCTGATCACCGGGTACGACCTCGTCCGGTCGGTCCTGGCCGACCCCCGGTTCAGCTCGCGCAAGGAGCTGATGAACGTCGTCGACTTCGAGCTTCCTCCGGCGCCGCCCGGCGAGTTCCTCCTCATGGACGAGCCGCAGCACAGCCGCTACCGCAAGCCCCTGGTGGGCAGGTTCACCGTGCGGCGGATGCGGCTGCTGACCGAGCGCATCGAGCAGATCACCGCCGAGTGCCTGGACGCCATGGAGCAGGCCGGGCCGACGGCGGACCTGGTGACGGCGTTCGCCAAGCCCATCCCCACCATCGTGATCTGCGAGATCCTGGGCGTCCCGTACGAGGACCGCGCTTCCTTCCAGGAGCAGATCGACACGTTCATGGGCGGGGAGGTCAGCGACGAGGAGCTGATCGCCGCCTACACCGCGACCCAGGAGTACCTCGCGCAGCTGGTGGCGGCCAAGCGCGCGAACCCCACCGACGACGTCCTCAGCGAGCTCACCGGCAACGATCTGACCGACGAGGAGCTGAAGGGGATCAGCCTCATCCTGCTGGCGGCCGGCTTCGACACCACCGCCAACATGCTGTCCCTCGGCACCTTCGCGCTGCTGCAGAACCCGGCGCAACTGGACGTGCTGCGCGCCGACCCCGCGCTCACCGACGGGGCGGTGGAGGAGCTGCTGCGGTACCTGAGCGTCGCCAAGACGTTCCACAGGACGGCTCTGGAGGACGTCGAGGTGGGTGGCCGGACCATCGAGGCCGGTACGACGGTCGTCCTGTCGTTCCACACCGCAAACCGCGACCCCGACCGCTTCACGGATCCCGACGTGCTCGACGTCCGCCGGCCGTACGACGGGCACCTGGCCTTCAGCCACGGCATCCACCAGTGCCTGGGCCAGCAACTGGCCCGTATAGAGATGCGGGTGGCGTTCCGCGCCCTGATCGACCGCTTCCCCACCTTGCGCCTGGCCGTACCGGCCGACGAGGTCCGCCTGCGCCCGGAGACGGCGGACATCTTCGGCGTGAAGAGCCTTCCGGTCACCTGGGACGAGAAGTGAGCACGACCCGCCTGAGCATCGACCGTGAGCGCTGCATCGGCGCCGGGATGTGCGCCATGACCGCCCCCGAGGTCTTCGACCAGGACCCCGAGGACGGCCTCGTGCTCCTGCTGCACGCCGAACCGGCCGCCGCGCAGCTCGCGTCCGCGCGGATGGCTGCCGGCGTCTGCCCCTCCGGGGCGATCACCCTCGACGAGCCGGAAACCGGCGGCCCCGCAGAAGGCCGACAGCTCTCCCGCTGAGTGGGATCAGTCGAGCGAGCCCGGAGACCACCGCACGACGCACGCCCGTCGGCGTCGAAGCGGTGCCAGGGGCAGCAGGGAGGGGGGAACGCGGAGGGCCGGGGACGGGGACGGCACCCTCAGGCGAGGCCCGGCAGGGTGGAGACGACGAGGTCGATGAGCTTGGTCGGGTCGGAGTCGAGGTCGACCATGTTGCCGGCCTCCTTGGCGGCCGACGTACCCGTGTTCATCGCCACGCCGACGTCCGCCTGGGCCAGCGCGGGCGCGTCGTTCGTACCGTCGCCGGTCATCGCCACCAGCCGGCCGCCGGTCTGCTCGCGCCGGATGAGGGACATCTTGTCCTCGGGCGTGGCCTCGGCGAGGTACTCGTCGACCCCGGCCTCGGCGGCGACGGCGCGGGCCGTCAGCTCGTTGTCCCCGGTCACCATCACCGTGCGGATGCCCATGCGGCGCAGCTCCGCGAACCGCTCCCGGATCCCCTCCTTGACCACGTCCTTGAGGTGGATGACGCCCAGGACCCGCGGGCCGTCCCAGTCGTGGACGGCGACCAGCAGCGGTGTCTCGCCTGACTGCGAGACCTGTGCGGCCCGGGCGGCGGCATCCGCCTGCACGGTGCCGCCGCGCCGGGCCACCCAGTCCATGACCTCGGCCCCCGCACCCTTGCGGAGGGCGAGGCCCGCGCCGTTGTCCCAGCTCAGGTTGATGCCGCTCATGCGGGTGCGGGCGCTGAACTCGGTGAAGCGGGGGTTCGCGAGCTCGTGCACGTCCGGCGGGGTGAACCCGTACCGGGCGGCGAGTGCGACCACCGACCGGCCCTCGGGCGTGTCGTCGGCCGGGGAGGAGAGTTGGGCGGCGTCCGTCAGGGTGCCGTGCTCGACTCCGGGCAGCGGGATGAACTCGACGGCCTCCCGGTTGCCGTGGGTGATCGTCCCGGTCCTGTCGAGGAGGAGCGTGTTCATGTCGCCGGCAGCCTCCACGGCACGGCCGGACATGGCCAGGACGTTGCGCTGGACGAGGCGGTCCATGCCGGCGATGCCGATGGCGGACAACAGGGCGCCGATGGTGGTGGGGATCAGGGTGACGAGCAGCGCCACCAGGGTGGTGGTCGACTGGTCGGCCTTCGCGTGGTCGGCCATCGGTCGAGGCTGACGACCACGAGGACGTAGACCACGGTGAGCGCGGCGAGCAGGAGGTTGAGCGCGATCTCGTTGGGGGTCTTCTGCCGGGAGGTGCCCTCGACCAGGGCGATCATCCGGTCGACGAAGCTTTCACCGGGCCGCGAGGTGACGCGGACGACGACCGAGTCCGACAGGACGGTCGTACCGGCCCGTGACGCCCGACCGGTCGCCGCCCGCCTCCCGCACCACGGGGGCGGACTCGCCGGTGACGGCCGACTCGTCGATGGCCGCGCCGTCGACGACGTCGCCGTCCGCCGGGACCGGCTCCCCCGCCGCGACGAGCACGAAGTCGAGCGGCTGGAGCTCGGCCGGGGTGACCACCTCGGATTCCGCGGTGCGCAGGTTCGCCCCGTACGTCCCAGTGCCTGAGCCGCACGGCGACCGTGTCCGTGCGGGCCTTGCGCAGCGAGGCCGGCCGCCTGGGCGCGGCCCAGGCCCTCGGCGACCGCCTCCGCGAAGTTGGCGAACAGCACGGTCAGCCACAGCCAGACGCTGATCACCCAGGTGAACACGGACGGATGGATCAGATCCGACGACGAACAGCACCGGCTTCTTGACCAGTTCGCGCGGGTGCACCTTGGCGACGGCCTCCCGCACGGAGGCCGCGAGCTGGCCGGACTCCAGCAGGTTCGCGGGCCCCGGGCGCTTGCGGGGCGGCCGGGTGGCGGGTGGCCGCGGAGGAGTCCCGGGACCCGGGCGGCGTGCTGTGCGGCGGCGGAGGACATCGAAGTACCTTCTCGGCGAGTTCGACAGGCAGCCCCTGCCCGCGTGGTGGCGGACAGGGGCACGGAGTGGAGGGGGCGCTGCCGAGCACCCTCATGGCCCCCTCGGCCGTCGCACGGGAATCGGTGGTCCGGCAGCGCGACAGGCAGGAACTTCATGCCCGTTCGCGGGCAGGAGCAGCTCCCCCAGGGGGAATTGGCAGCTTCTTGATGGGCTGCAGACGGGCTGCGTCAGGCCGCCGTCAAGAGCGTGTCAGCGAGCGCCGGCGCGGGGAGCGAGCGCCGGCGGGCGGAAGCCGTGGCCCCGCCGCCGCCGGCGCGCGTCAGCCGGTGCCGGCGGGTGTCGGCGATCGTCAGCGCGCGTCGGCCGTGATGCGGAACCGCAGGCGGCAGATGACCGCGTCGGTGTCGCGGCGGACCGCGTGGGCGACGACGGAGCCGCGCTGGTTCTGCAGGATCCGCTGCCACAGCCGTTCCGGCTCGGTCTCCGGGATCAGGACGGTGACCTGGGTGCCGGGCTGCTGCGCGGCCAGTTCGAGGACGTAGCCGGACACGGGGCGGCCCAGGGAGCGGGTGGGCGAGGGGAGTTCGACGAGCTCGACGCCCGGGTCCCACAGCTCCCAGTCGCGGCGCAGTGCCTCCGCGGCCGCCCGGTCCTCGGGGGCGGGGTGGGTGACGGTGACGGCGAGGACCTCGTCGCCGAGCGAGCGGGCGGCGGTCAGCGCCCGGCAGGTCAGCAGCGACAGCCCTGACACCGGGACGACCACCAGTGAGCGGGAACGCTGCGGGGGCTGCGGCACACGACCCAGCTCCAGCCGCTCACCGATCTGCCCGTACGTGCGGTGCACCTTCTCGAACGCGAGGACGAGCAGGGGCAGGGCGACGACGACGAGCCAGGCGCCCTCGGTGAACCTGGTCGCGGTGACGACCACGGCCGAGACACCGGTCAGGAGGGCGCCGAACCCGTTGAGGGCGGCCTTCCGCTGCCAGCCGCCCGGGCGTTCGAGCGCCCAGTGCCGGACCATGCCGACCTGGCAGAGGGTGAACCCGACGAACACGCCGATCGCGAAGAGCGGTACGAGGGTGTTGGCGTTGCCGCCGGAGAACACCAGCAGGGCCGCGGACACCAGGGCCAGCCAGACGACACCGTGCCGGTGCACCTGCCGGTCGGCCTTCAGTGCGAACACGTGCGGGAGGTGGTTGTCGCGGGCGAGCAGGCTCATCAGGACGGGCAGACCACCGAAGGAGGTGTTGGCGGCGAGCGCCAGCAGCACGACGGTGGCGAACTGGACCACGTAGAAGGCGGCGCCGTGGCCGAACGAGGCGTCCGCGAGCTGGGCGAGGACGGTGACGCCCTCGACCGGCTGGAGGTGGAAGCGGCCGATCAGCACCGACAGGCCGATCAACATCACCCCGAGCAGGGCGCCGAGCGCGACCTCGGTGCGCTGGGCCCGGCGGGCTGCCGGCGCGCGGAAGGACGGCACGGCGTTGGCGACGGCCTCCACACCGGTGAGGGCCGAGCAGCCGGCGGCGAAGGCCTTGAGCAGCAGCAGCGCGCCGACGGTGGTGGCGCCGTCGCCGAGGGCGGAGACGTGCCCGGCGGCGGTCTCCGTGGAGACCGGGCCGTCCCGGAACAGGCCGACGGCGGTCATCGCCAGGACCGAGCCGACGAAGACGGCCGTGGGGACCAGGAACGCCTTGGCGGAGTCCGCGACCCCGCGCAGGTTGACGGCCGTGACCAGGACCAGCACGCCCAGGCAGATCCACACCCGGTCCCCGTACAGCCCGGGGAAGGCCGAGGTCAGGGCGGCGACTCCGGCGGTGACCGACACCGCGACGTTGAGCACGTAGTCGAGGACCAGCGAGGCCGCGGCGACCAGGCTCGTCCGGCGCCCCAGGTGCCGCGCGGCCACCGCGTACGAGCCGCCGCCGTCCGGGAAGGCCGCGATGACCTGCCGGTACGAGGCCACCAGCACCGCCAGCAGCGCGGCGATCGCCAGCGTCACCGGAAGGGTGAAGCCGAGCCCGTACGCACCGGCGGCCGCGAGCACGAGCACGATCGACTCGGGCCCGTACGCCACCGAGGCCATCGCGTCCAGCGACAGGGCGGAGAGCCCCTGGAGGGCGGTCAGCTTGTGCCGCTCCCCCGCCTCCGCAACCACCCCGGTGCCGGTATCGGGGGGCTCCTCCCGGCCCGGCCCCCGTCCGGCAGCCGTCGGTTTCCCTGTGTGTATGGCCATGTCGCCGTGTTCCTCCGAAGTGAGCAAGGTGAGGACAGCGTCGAAGTCCCGGACCACCCCCGCCAGCCACCTTGGCGAGATCCATACGCCGACCCGGCCGCTCTTCACGCATTCCATACGCGGGATACGGGCGGTCGTACCGGGTGCGTCGCAACACCGCGCCAGGGTCCGTGCCGCCCTTCGCGGCCGGCGGCACCCCGTCGGCGTCAGGGCCGCGTTAAAGGTTCCGGTGCGCCCGTATGGACCTCATCAAGGTCCCTTAACGCGGGGGACGAGGCGCGGTTTGCTCTGTCTCGGCCACTCCGGCCGATTCCATCTCATCACTTCATCAGGAGCTCACGATGGCCGATCTGGCCTTCGTCGTCACCACGGTCGCGGTCTTCGCGCTGGTGGCTCTCATCGCCAGGGGGGTGGCGAAGCTGTGACCGTCGAGAACATCGTCGGCCTCCTCGTCGCCGCCGCCCTGCTCGGTTACCTCGTCCTCGCCCTCGTCAAGCCGGAGAGGTTCTGAGCCGACATGAGTCCCCAGATCGCCGGTGTGCTCCAGCTGCTCGCGCTGATCGCCGCCCTGGCCCTGGCCTACCGCCCGCTGGGCGACCACATGGCCCGGGTCTACTCCTCCGAGAAGCACTACGCGCCGGAGAAGTGGATCTACAAGGCCATCGGTGCCAACCCCGGCACGGAGATGCGCTGGCCCGCCTACCTGCGCGGTGTCCTCGCCTTCTCCGCGGTGAGCGTGCTCTTCCTCTACGGTCTCCAGCGGCTCCAGGGCTCGCTGCCCGGTTCGCTCGGCTTCGCCTCGATCGACCCGGACCAGGCGTTCAACACGGCCGCCTCCTTCGTGGCCAACACGAACTGGCAGTCGTACTACGGCGAACAGGCCATGGGCCATGTCGTGCAGACCGGCGGCCTGGCGGTGCAGAACTTCGTGTCGGCCGCGGTCGGCATGGCCGTGGCGGTGGCCCTCGTCCGGGGCTTCGCCCGCTCCCGTACCGGTGAGCTCGGCAACTTCTGGGCCGACCTGGTCCGCGGCACCGTCCGCATCCTGCTGCCCATCGCCGTGACCGGCGCGATCGTCCTGGTCGCCTGCGGGGCCGTCCAGAACTTCGCCGGCATCCACGAGGTCGGCCAGTTCATGGGCGGCAGCCAGCAGTGGAACGGTGGCGCGGTCGCCTCGCAGGAGGCCATCAAGGAGCTGGGCACCAACGGCGGCGGCTACTTCAACGCCAACTCCGCCCACCCCTTCGAGAACCCCACCCCGCTCTCCAACCTCTTCGAGGTCTTCCTGATCCTCGTCATCCCCTTCGCGCTCACCCGCACCTTCGGCAAGATGGTCGGCAGCGTTCGTCAGGGCTACGCGCTCCTCGCCACGATGGCGATCATCTGGATCGGCTTCACCGCCCTGATGATGTGGACCGAGTTCGCCGGTCGCGGCCCGGCCTTCGAGATCGCCGGCGGCGCGATGGAGGGCAAGGAGACCCGCTTCGGCATCGGCGGCTCGTCGATCTTCGCCGTGGCCACCACACTGACCTCCACCGGCGCGGTCAACTCCTTCCACTCCTCCTTCACCGGCTTCGGCGGCGGCATCACCCTGCTGGGCATGCAGCTCGGCGAGATCGCCCCCGGCGGCGTCGGCTCCGGCCTCTACGGCATGCTGATCATGGCGATCATCGCGGTGTTCATCGCCGGCCTGATGGTCGGCCGCACTCCCGAGTACCTGGGCAAGAAGATCGGCACCCGCGAGATCAAGCTCGCCGCCTGCTACATCCTCATCACCCCCGCCCTGGTGCTCTGCTTCACCGCCGCGGCGATGGCGCTGCCCACCCCGGTGAACTCGATGACGAACTCCGGCGCGCACGGGTTCTCCGAGATCCTCTACGCGTACACCTCCGGCGCCAACAACAACGGCTCCGCCTTCGCCGGCCTGAACGCCGACACGCAGTGGTTCAACTCGACCATCGGCATCGCGATGCTGCTCGGCCGCTTCCTGCCCATGGTGTTCGTGCTGGCCCTGGCCGGCTCGCTCGCCGAGCAGAAACCGGGCCCGGAGACCGCGGGCACCCTGCGCACCGACAAGCCGCTCTACGCAGGCCTCCTCGTCGGCACGATCGTCATCATCACCGGTCTGACCTACTTCCCGGCCCTCGCGCTGGGCCCGCTGGCCGAAGGGCTGGCGTCATGACCTCCGACACGAGGAAGCAAGAGGACGTCATGTCGACCGTGACTCCGACCCGCGCCCCGCACCAGGACGTGCCCTCCGGCCCCACGCCGGACGGCGGCCGCGTCGGGGGAGGGCTGTTCGACCCCAAGCAGCTCGTCACGTCCTTCCCGGACGCGATCCGCAAACTCGACCCGCGCGTGATGATCAAGTCGCCGGTCATGTTCGTGGTCCTGATCGGCTCGGTGGTCACCACCGTGCTGGCGCTGACGGACCCGACGGACTGGTTCGGCTGGGCGATCACGGCCTGGCTGTGGCTGACCACGATCTTCGCCAACCTGGCCGAGGCCGTGGCGGAGGGCCGCGGCAAGGCCCAGGCCGACACCCTGCGCAAGGCCAGGACCGACACCGTGGCGCGGCGGCTGACCACCGACGGCTCCGAGGAGTCCGTTCCCGGTACCGACCTGCGCATCGGTGACCTGGTGGTCTGCGAGGCCGGCGACATCATCCCCGGCGACGGTGACGTCGTCGAGGGCGTCGCCTCCGTCGACGAGTCCGCGATCACCGGCGAGTCGGCCCCGGTCATCCGGGAGTCCGGCGGCGACCGCTCGGCCGTCACCGGCGGTACCAAGGTCCTCTCCGACCGCATCGTCATCAAGATCACGACGAGGCCCGGCGAGACCTTCATCGACCGGATGATCAACCTGGTCGAGGGCGCCGCCCGACAGAAGACCCCGAACGAGATCGCCCTCAACATCCTCCTGGCGTCCCTGACCATCGTCTTCCTCCTGGCCGTGGTCACCCTCCAGCCGTTCGCGGTCTACGCCGGCGCCGAGCAGTCGATGATCGTGCTGACCGCGCTGCTGGTCTGCCTCATCCCGACCACCATCGGCGCCCTGCTCTCGGCGATCGGCATCGCCGGCATGGACCGCCTCGTCCAACGCAACGTCCTCGCCATGAGCGGCCGCGCGGTCGAGGCCGCCGGCGACGTCTCCACCCTGCTGCTCGACAAGACCGGCACCATCACCCTCGGCAACCGCCAGGCCGCCGAGTTCGTCCCCGTCAAGGGCACCACCCGGGCCGAGCTCGCCGACGCCGCCCAGCTTTCCTCCCTCGCCGACGAGACCCCCGAGGGCCGCTCGATCGTGGTCCTGGCCAAGGAGAAGTACGGCCTGCGCGAACGCCACCAGGGCGAACTCGTCCGGGCCACATGGATCGAGTTCACCGCCCAGACGCGCATGTCGGGCGTGGACGTCGGCGGGAAGAAGATCCGCAAGGGCGCGGCCGGCTCGGTCATCACCTGGGTCACGGAGCAGGGCGGTCAGGTCACCGACGAGGCCGGCGCGCTGTCCGACACGATCTCCCAGGCGGGCGGCACCCCCCTGCTGGTCGCCGTCGAGGACGCCGACGGCGCCCGCGTCCTGGGCGTCGTCCACCTCAAGGACGTCGTCAAGGAGGGCATGCGCGAGCGGTTCGACGAGCTGCGCCGGATGGGCATCAGGACCGTCATGATCACCGGTGACAACCCGCTCACCGCCAAAGCCATCGCCGAAGAGGCCGGTGTCGACGACTTCCTCGCCGAGGCCACCCCCGAGGACAAGATGGCCCTCATCAAGCGGGAGCAGGCCGGCGGCAAGCTGGTCGCCATGACCGGTGACGGCACCAACGACGCGCCGGCCCTGGCCCAGGCGGACGTCGGCGTGGCGATGAACACGGGTACGTCGGCCGCCAAGGAGGCCGGCAACATGGTCGACCTCGACTCCGACCCGACCAAGCTCATCGAGATCGTCGAGATCGGCAAGCAGCTCCTCATCACCCGCGGCGCCCTGACCACCTTCTCCATCGCCAACGACGTCGCGAAGTACTTCGCGATCATCCCCGCGATGTTCGCCGTGGTCTACCCGGGCCTGGACAAGCTCAACATCATGGGCCTGTCCTCGCCCGAGTCCGCGATCCTCTCCGCCGTCGTCTTCAACGCGCTGATCATCGTCGCCCTCGTACCGCTCGCCCTCAAGGGCGTCCAGTACAAGCCGACCAGCGCCGGCAAGATGCTCCGCCGCAACCTCGGCGTCTACGGACTCGGCGGCCTGATCGCCCCGTTCATCGGCATCAAGCTCATCGACCTGCTCATCTCCCTCGTCCCCGGAATCGGCTGAGACACGACCATGAACACATCCGTAGGCACCACGGCACGTCTGCTCGGCGCGGGCCTGCGCGCCCTGCTCGTCCTGACGATCGTGTGCGGCGTGCTCTACCCGCTCGCCGTCACCGGGATCGCCCAGGCCCTCTTCAACGACAAGGCCAACGGCTCCGAGATCAAGGACAAGAACGGTCAGGTCGTCGGCTCCTCCCTCATCGGACAGACCTACCACCTGCCCGAGCGGAACCCGGACGACCCGGAGGAGGCGGCCAGGCCGGACCTGAAGTGGTTCCAGCCGCGCCCCTCCAACGGCCTCGGCGCCAACAGCGTCAACACCCGGTACTCCCTCATCCTCTCCGGCGCCACCAACCGCGCCGGCGACAACGAGGACCTCATCACGTGGGTCACCGATGCCAAGGCCGCCGTCGTCGCCGACAACTCCACCGCCACCTACACGGTCGAGCCGCAGGACGTGCCCGCCGAGGCCGTCACCTCCTCCGGCTCCGGACTCGACCCGCACATCTCCCCGGCGTACGCGGAACTCCAGGTCCACCGGGTGGCCGAGAGGAACGGCCTCGACGTCGAGCAGGTCGAGAAGCTGGTGAAGGACCACACCGAGGGCCGGCAGCTCGGCTTCATGGGCGAGCCCCGCGTCAACGTCCTGGAGCTCAACACCGCCCTCAGGGCACTGAGCAAGAACTGACGGACCGTCCCGCGCGAACGGGGAACCGGCGGGGTGCGGCTTCTCGACCCCGCCGGTTCCCCACCGTGCCGCACGCAACGAAGGAAGGGCTGCACACCCATGACCCGGGTGCTGGTGGTGGAGGACGATCCCCAGCTCGTCCGCGCGCTCAGGATCAACCTCCAGGCACGCAAGTTCGACGTCGAGGAGGCTCCCGACGGCGGCTCGGCCCTGCGGCTGGCCGCCGCCCGCAAACCCGACGTCATCGTGCTCGACCTCGGGCTGCCCGACATGGACGGCATCGAGGTCATCAGGGGCGTACGCGACTGGAGCCGCGTCCCGATCGTGGTGCTGTCCGCCCGGCACACCTCCGAGGACAAGATCCGGGCGCTGGACGCCGGCGCGGACGACTACGTCACCAAGCCGTTCAGCATGGACGAACTCCTGGCCCGGCTTCGGGCCGCCTCCCGCAGACAGGCGGAGCCGGCACGGCGGGCCGACGACGTCACCGTGGTCGAGACCGACGGGTTCACCATCGATCTGCTCGCGAAGAAGGTCCGGCGCGGCGAGCGCACCGTCCGGCTCACCCCGACCGAATGGCACCTGCTGGAGATCCTCGTGACCCATCCGGGTCACCTGGTCTCCCAGAGCCGGCTGCTGCTGGAGGTCTGGGGCCCGACCTACCGGGAGAACACGAACTACCTGCGCGTCTACATGGCCCAGCTGCGGCGCAAGCTCGAAGCGGACCCGTCCCACCCCCGGTATCTGATCACCGAGCCGGGCATGGGCTACCGCTTCGAACCCTGAACGGAAGAAGAGTCACGAGCATGGGACGCGGAAAGCTCCGCATCTACCTGGGCGCGGCACCGGGCGTCGGCAAGACGTACGCGATGCTCTCCGAGGCACACCGCCGCATCGAACGGGGCACCGACTGCGCGGTCGGCTTCGTCGAGCACCACAACCGGCCGCGCACCGAAGTGATGCTGCACGGCCTGGAGCTGGTCCCGCGGCGGGACCTCGCGTACCGGGGCACCACGTTCGCCGAGATGGACGTGGACGCCATCCTCGCCCGGCGCCCGGCGGTGGCGCTGGTGGACGAGCTGGCGCACACCAACATTCCCGGATCCCGCAACGCCAAGCGCTGGCAGGACGTCGAGGAACTGCTCCGGGCAGGGATCGACGTGGTCTCCACGGTGAACATCCAGCACCTGGAATCCCTGGGCGACGTCGTCGAGACCATAACCGGCGTGCGCCAGCGCGAAACCGTGCCCGACGAGGTGGTGCGGCGGGCCGACCAGATCGAACTGGTCGACATGTCGCCGCAGGCCCTGCGCCGCCGGATGGCGCACGGCAACGTCTACAAGGCGGACAAGGTCGACGCCGCCCTGTCGAACTACTTCCGCCCCGGCAACCTCACCGCCCTGCGCGAGCTGGCCCTGCTGTGGACCGCCGACCGGGTCGACGAATACCTGCGCGAGTACCGCGGCGAGCACGACATCCGCACCACCTGGCAGGCCCGCGAACGCATCGTCGTCGGCCTCACCGGCGGGCCCGAAGGCCGTACGCTGATCCGCCGCGCGGCGCGGCTGGCCGAGAAGGGCGCCGGCGGCGAGGTCATGGCGGTCTACATCGCCCGCAGCGACGGGCTGTCCTCCGCCTCCCCGAAGGAACTGGCCGTCCAGCGCTCCCTGGTGGAGGACCTCGGCGGCACGTTCCACCACGTCATCGGGGACGACGTCCCCGACGCCCTCCTGGAGTTCGCCCGCGGGGTGAACGCCACCCAGATCGTCCTCGGCGTGAGCCGTCGACGCTCCTGGCAGTACGTGCTCGGGCCCGGGGTCAGCGCGACCGTCGCCCGCGAGTCCGGCCCGGACCTCGACGTGCACATCGTCACCCACGACGAGGCCGCCAAGGGCCGCGGCCTGCCGGTCGCCCGCCGGGCCCGGCTCGGGCGGGCCCGGATCGTGTGGGGCTGGATCGCCGGCGTCGCCGGTCCGGCCCTGCTCACCCTGCTGCTCAGCCAGGTCGTTCCCGAACTCGGGCTCGCCAACGACATGCTGCTGTTCCTCACGTGCACCGTGGCGGCGGCCCTGCTGGGCGGGCTGCTGCCCGCACTCGCCTCGGCAGCGGTGGGCTCGCTGCTCCTGAACTACTTCTTCACCCCGCCCCTCTACCAGCTGACGGTCTCCGACCCGAGGAACATCGTCGCCATCGCCATCTTCGTCGGTGTCGCCGTCTCCGTGGCGTCCGTGGTGGACCTCGCGGCCCGCCGCACGCACCAGGCCGCCCGGCTGCGCGCCGAGTCCGAGATCCTCTCGTTCCTCGCCGGCAGCGTCCTACGCGGCGAGGACTCCCTCGACGCCCTCCTCGAACGGCTCCGGGAGACGTTCTCCATGAACTCGGTGGCCCTGCTGGAACGCGCCGACGAGGTCGCCCCCTGGACCACGGCGGCGGCGGTCGGCTGCCACCCCGTGGCCCGGCCCGAGGAGGCCGACGTCGACATGCCGATCGGCGAGAACATGGCCCTGGCCCTGTCCGGCCGGGTACTGCCCGCCGAGGACCGGCGCGTCCTCGGCGCCTTCGCCGCCCAGGCGGCCGTCGTCCTCGACCGGCAGCGCCTGGTCGACGAGGCCGAGGGAGCCCGCCGCCTCGCCGAGGGCAACCGCATCCGCACCGCGCTCCTCGCCGCCGTCAGCCACGACCTGCGCACCCCGCTGGCCGGCATCAAGGCCTCCGTCACCTCCCTCCGCTCCGACGACGTGGACTGGTCCGAGGACGACCGCGCAGAGCTCCTGGCGGGCATCGAGGAGGGCGCCGACCGCCTCGCCGCGCTGATCGGGAACCTCCTCGACATGTCCCGCCTCAACACCGGCACCGTCGTGCCCCTGATCCGCGAGACCGACCTCGACGAGGTGGTCCCGATGGCGCTGGGCGGCGTACCGGAGGACAGCGTCGACCTGGACATCCCCGAAACGCTGTCGATGGTCGCCGTCGACCGCGGCCTGCTGGAGCGCGCCGTCGCCAACATCGTCGAGAACGCCGTCAAGTACAGCCCCGGCGGGCAGCCGGTCCTCGTCACCGCCAGTGCCCTGCACGACCGGGTCGAACTGCGCGTGGTGGACCGCGGCCCCGGCGTCCCGGACGAGGCCAAGGACCGCATATTCGAACCCTTCCAACGTCACGGCGACGCCCCACGGGGTGCCGGCGTCGGCCTCGGCCTCGCCGTCGCCCGTGGCTTCACCGAGGCCATCGGCGGCACCCTCACCGCGGAGGACACCCCGGGCGGCGGCCTCACCATGGTCCTGACCCTGCCCATGGCGAGGCATGAACCTCCGGTCACGGCCGAGCTCCCCACTTCGGCGGTCAGCTGACGGGCAGCGGCCCCCCGTACCCCCCGCAGTACCTGGCCCCGCCCTGACGCGCGGCGTGATCGTCCAGGCCATGGAGGTCCACACCGACGCCGTTCGGGTGGTCCTGCACGTCAGCGGTGGTCCAAGGCGCGCCGCACCTGTCCGGCGACACCTTGCAGGGGCGCGAACGGGCACTCCACAAGGGTCCGCTGTCCCGCAGTCGGAGGCCGCATCGCCGGACCGGCCCTTCCTTCGTGGAGCACGCCGAGCCGGGTCCCTCGCAGGTGCAGGCCGCGGACGTTCATAGCGTGCGGCGCGGAGGAAGTCCTGGTCAGGCGTCACAGCCGGCCTTTGGACTCCCTCGTTTCATCTCATGCGTGCCAGCCAGCCCTTGGCCTCATCCATCCAGTCGGACCGGGAGTTCACACGTGAGGCCTCAGACCACCGACGTGCGCCAGATCGCCGAACCGCGCCGGACGGCCGACCCGGGGCAGAACCGGCCACCGCGTCCCGCCCTGCGCGCCGCGCTCGCCGCCGCCATGGAGGACGCCCGTCATCTACGACCTGGACGGCATCGGCCGCCAGTACGCCGCCCTGTGCGCCGGGCTGGTGCCCGCCGGCCTGTCGGTACACGTCGGCTCCCAGCAGATGACCGCCGAGGCCTGGGCCGCGGCGATCGACTCGCTGGCGGCCGTCCTGGAGGCGCTCGACCGGAGCGGCATCACCCCGGACCGGATCAACCTGGGCGGCGGACTGCCCGCCCTCGGCGTCCTCGACCGGCGCGGCCGGCCGCTGGAACCGCCGCTGGACAAGATGTCCGCCCGGGCCGGGGCGGCCCGCTCGGCTCGGGGGTACGTGGTGGCCATGCCGGTCATGGTGGCGTTCGCCGCAGCCGGTGCGCCAGCGACCGGGTGGGAGTTCACCCGTCCATGATTTCCAGGGCGGAGCGTCGGGTGTGGCGCGCTGTCATTTCCCGCCCTCTCGGCAGTCACCAGGAAGGCGATCGCCGGTCATAGGTAAATTGGAAAAGCACTCCACTCCCGGTGAATGCACCTCTGGCAATCCGTATCGGCCGGAACATGGATGGCACTCTCATGAGTGAAACCCGCCGGGCCCGTTTGGCCTCGACGGTCATGACTGGGCTACGGTGATCAAGGAGCGGACGGTTTACCCCCTCGGCAAGGAATTCAACCCTGCAGGAGTTCGGCGGGGAATATCGAGAATTCCGGAAACGGGTGCTTCCGCCTTCCCCGCTGTGCGTGCTCCGGGGTTCACAGTGCCCTGGGTCCACTGTCCTCCGTCTGGGCATAGAGGTTGGAGCATCATGCCGCCCGTCGTTCCGCCGTTCCTGATCGGTCTCCTCGTTGCGCCCCTGGCCAAGCGTCTCCTCAAGCCGCTGGTGCTCGGTGCCGTCAAGACGTCCGTCGGTCTTGTCATGGAGGTGAAGAAGGCGGCCCAGGAGGCCGGAGAGAACATCCACGATCTCGCGGTCGAGGTGGCTGCCGAGGTGATGGCGGAGCAGATCGCCTCCGGTGACGGCCACCGGCCCGCCGGGGGTGCGGCCTCGAACGGCGAGAAGGACGAGGCCAGGACTCCGAAGATCCGTGCCGCCGCCGGCGCCGGAAAGGCGCAGTAACGGTCGGAAGACGGACCTCGCAGCGGTCGACCAAGCGCCTTTCGGCTGCGCTCGTGCCCCTTTCGGGCTTTCCGCTCCGTCGCAGTAATCCGCCGTGGGCGACGACACCGGGGCCGCCGCGGTCGCCCACGCCGACCGGATCCACGTCATGGACGGGGGCGGCATCGTGACGCCGTCCCCTTGGCGACTCCGGGCCGGCGAACCCACCCGCCCGACTGCAACAGCCGCCCCTTCCCCCTCCGCCGGCCGACCCCGTGACGACACCGCCGTCGGCGCGGTCCGGCGCGCCCCGCCCCCCACGCCTGCCCCCACCTTCGGAGATACCCCCATGCCCCGTCGCGACGGTGACGCCCTTCCCCTGACAGCGGCCCAGCGCGAGATCTGGCTCGCCGAGCAGCGCTCCCGGACGCCGATCCCGGGCTACCGCGTGGGCGAGTGCCTGGAGATCCACGGGCCGGTGGACCGGCAGCTGTTCGAGACCGCGCTGCGCCGGGTCGTCGACGAGGTCGACGCCGTGCACGTGACCTTCGTCGACGACGGCGAGGGCCCGCGCCAGGTCCTCCGGGAGAGCTGGGACTGGGCTCCGGCCCACCTCGACCTCAGCGGGGAGCCCGACCCCCGGGCCGCGGCCGTGGAATGGATGGAGCGGGACCTGCTGCGCCCGCTGGACCTCGCCCGTGACCCGCTGTTCGGCCATGCGCTGATCAAGGCGTCGCCGACGGAGTACCTCTGGTACCTGAACTACCACCACGTGGTGTTGGACGCGATCAGCAGCTCCATGCTGCGGCAGCGGGTCGGCGAGGTGTACTCGGCGCTGGCCGGAGGAGACGCCGTGCCGACCTGCCCGTTCGGCTCGCTGCGGGACCTGGTCGACAGCGACGCCGCCTACCGCGCCTCCCCCGACTTCGCCGCCGACCGCGCCTACTGGACCGAGCGCTTCGCGAACCTGCCCGCCCCGACCCGGCTCACCGACTCCTCCGCGACCGACCCGCACCGCGCTCTCCGGCTGGCCGAGGAGCGGGAACTGCGCCGCCCGGACGCCCTGCGGGCGGCGGCGGGGCGTTGTGGCGTCCGGTGGTCCCGGCTGCTGGTCGCGGCGGCGGCGCTCTACGCCCACCGGCTGACCGGAACGCAGGACGTGGTGCTCGCCCTGCCGGTCACCGCCCGTCGGGGCGCCGACCGTGACCTGATGGCGGTGCCGGGCACGATGTCCAACGTGGTGCCGTTGCGGCTGACGGTGCGGCCGGACATGCCGTGGCGCGAACTCGTCGCCCAGGCGGCGCGGGAGGTCGAGACGGCCGTCGCGCACGAGCGCTACCGCAGCGAGGACCTGCTGCGGGACCTCGGCGCCCCCGGCAGCATCGGGACGGCGTTCCCGCTGATCGTCAACATCATGGCCTTCAACTCCAGGCCGAGCTTCGCCGGGCACCCGGCCTCCGTGCACCACTTCGTGTCGGGGTCGACCACCGACCTCGCCGTCTGGGTCTTCGACTACCGGGACGGCAACCCGCCGCTGCTCCGGCTGCACGGCTCGCCGGAGGCGTACGGCGATGACGACCTCGACGCCCACCAGCAGCGGCTGCTCACTCTGCTGGACACCCTCGCGGACTGCGACGAGGACGAGCCGGTGGGTCGGATCGAACTGCTCACCGCCGAGGAGCGCCGTGAACTGGCAGTGCTCGGTGCCGGGCCGGTGGCGCCCGCCCCGGCCGTGAGCCTGCCGGAGCTGTTCCGGGAGCACGTCGGGGCGTCTCCCGACCTGGTCGCGCTGGTCTGCGGCGAGGTCTCGCTGACGTACGCAGAGCTGGACATGCGGGCCAACCGGCTGGCGCACGCCCTGATCGCGCGGGGAGCGGGCCCGGAGCGGCTGGTGGCGGTGGCCCTGCCGCGCTCGGCGGAGCTCGTGGTGGCGATCCTCGCGGTGCTGAAGACCGGGGCGGCCTACGTGCCGATCGACCCCGAGTACCCGACCGCCCGGACCGCGTACCTGCTCGACGACGCCCGGCCGGCCCTGCTGGTCACCGACTCCCGCAGCGAGGGGCGGCTGCCCGCGGCCGGGCCCGTCGACCGGCTGGTGCTCGACGACCCGGAGACGGCCGCCCTGGTGAGCGGCTGCGCGGCGGCCGACCCGATGGTGGCCGTCGACCCGGGCCTCCCGGCGTACGTCATCTACACCTCCGGCTCCACCGGACGGCCCAAGGGGGTGCTGCCGACCCACGGCGGCCTGCTGAACCTGCTCACCGACCTCCGGCAGGTGCACTTCGCACCGGTGCTGAAGGCACGGCAGCGGCTGCGGGTGGCGCTGACCACCTCGGTGTCCTTCGACGCCTCCCTGAACCAGTTGCTCGCCCTGTTCGGGGGCCACGAACTGCACGTCATGGAGCACGCGACCTGGACCGACCCCGACGCCTTCGTCGGTTACGCGGCGCGCTGCGGACTGGACTACATCGAAGCCACCCCGTCCTACCTGCACGTACTCGTCTCCCACGGGCTGTTGGACGACCCGCAGTGGCGCCCTGCACTGGTCGCGGCGGGCGGCGAGGCCGTCCCGGAGCGGCTGTGGGAGCAGCTGAGCGCGGCGGAGGGCGTGACCTGCCTCAACCTCTACGGACCGTCCGAATGCACCGTCAACTCGGTGGTCGCACCGCTGGAGTCGAGCCCGCGCCCGGTGATCGGCCGGCCGGTCACCAACGCCCGGCTGTACGTGCTCGACGGCGCCCTGCGGCCGCTGCCGACCGGTGCGGCGGGTGAGCTGTACATCGGGGGCGCGGGGCTGGCCCGCGGCTACCTCGACCGGCCGGCGCTGACCGCCGGGCGGTTCGTCGCGGACCCGTTCGGGCCGAGCGGGGCGCGGATGTACCGCACCGGGGACCTGGTGCGCTGGGACGCGGCCGGGAACCTGGAGTTCCTCGGCCGTACCGACGACCAGGTCAAGATCCGCGGCTTCCGGGTCGAGCTCGGCGAGATCGAGGCCGTTCTCGCCGAGCACCCGCAGGTCGCCGGGGCCGCCGTGATGGTGCGCACCGAGGAGGAACCCCGGCTGGTCGCCTACGCGGTGCCCGAGCCCGGCGCCACCGTCACCGGGACCGCCCTGCGCGACCACCTGCGGGACCGGCTGCCCCGGCAGATGGTGCCGGCCGCGTACGTGCTGCTGGACGCGCTGCCGCTGACCCCGAACGGCAAGCTGGACCGGCGGGCCCTCCCGGCGCCCGAGCGGCAGCCCGCCGCGCCGGGCCGTGCTCCGCGCACCGCGACCGAGCACCTGCTCGTCGGGCTGTTCGCCGAGGTGCTCGGGGTGGCCGGGCCCGGGCCGGACGACAGCTTCTTCGACCTCGGCGGGCACTCCCTGCTGGCCACTCGGCTGGTCGCCCGGGTCCGCTCGGTCCTCGGCGTGGAGCTGCGGCTCGGCGACCTGTTCGACGCGCCGACGGTGGCGGAACTCGCGGCGGCCGTGGACGTCGCGGGCCGGGCGCGCCCGGCACTGGGGCGGCGCGAGCGGCCCGAGGTGATCCCGTTGTCCTTCGCGCAGCGCCGGTTGTGGTTCCTGCACCGCATGGAGGGCCCGAGCGCCACCTACAACATCCCGCTGGCGCTGCGGCTGTCCGGGGACCTGGACCAGCGGGCCCTGGCAGCCGCCCTGGCGGACGTGGTCGAGCGGCACGAGAGCCTGCGCACCGTCTTCCCGACGGTCGACGGCGTGCCGTGCCAGCGGGTGCTGGACCCGCAGGAGGCCCGGCCGCGGCTGAGGGTGATCGAGCTCGGCGAACGCGAGCTGCCGGAGCGACTGCAGGGGGCGGCCCGGTACGGCTTCGACCTCGCCGAGGAGCCGCCGCTGCACGCCGAACTGTTCCGGCTGGCGGCCGAGGAACACGTGCTCCTGCTCGTGGTGCACCACATCGCCGCCGACGGCTGGTCGACGGGGCCGCTCTCGCGGGACCTCACGGCCGCGTACGCGGCGCGCGCCGAGGGCGCGAAGCCGGAGTGGTCGCCGCTGCCGGTCCAGTACGCCGACTACGCCCTCTGGCAGCGGGAGCTGCTCGGCGACAGCTCGGACCGGGACAGCCTGCTGAGCAACCAACTCACCTACTGGAGGGAGCAGTTGGCGAGCCTTCCGGAACACGTCGAGCTGCCGTTCGACCGTCCGCGGCCCGCCGCGATGTCCTACCGGGGCGCCCACCTGCCGGTGCGGATCGACGCCGAGCTGCACCAGGGCCTGCGGAGGCTCGCCCGCGACGGCGGGGCCAGCCTCTTCATGGTGCTCCAGGCCGGACTGGCCGCACTGCTGGGCAAGCTGGGCGCGGGCACCGACGTACCCGTGGGCACCCCGATCGCCGGACGCACCGACGAGGCCGCGGACGACCTGGTCGGCTTCTTCGTCAACACCCTGGTGCTGCGCACCGACCTCTCCGGCGACCCGTCGTTCACCGAACTGCTGGGCCGGGTACGTGCCGACGCGCTGGCCGCGTACGCGCACCAGGACGTGCCGTTCGAGCACCTGGTGGAGGCACTGAACCCGACCCGGTCGCTGGCGCACCACCCGCTGTTCCAGACCATGCTCGCGTTGCAGAACGCGCCTCTCGGCACGTTCGACCTGCCCCGGCTGCGGGTGGCGACCGACCTGGTCCACACCGGGACGGCCAAGTGCGACCTGACTTTCATCCTGGGCGAACAGCCCGCTGAGGGCGGCCTGTCGGGCGTGGTGGAGTACAGCACCGACCTGTTCGACGAGGCCACCGTGGCCGGGATCGTCGAGCGGTGGCAGCGGCTGCTGCGCTCCGTCGTCGCCGACCCAGGCCGGCGGATCGGCCAGGTGGACGTGCTGTCCGCCGACGAGCTCCGCGCGCTGCTCCCGGCGCGCACCGACCGCAGTGAGGCGCCGTCGGAGAGCAGCCTGACCGCGCTGTTCGAGCGACGGGTACGGGCGAACCCGGCCGCCACCGCCCTCACCGATGGCGACGTCACCCTCACGTACGGCGAGTTGAACGCACGCGCGAACCGGCTGGCGCACGCCCTGATCGACCGGGGGGTGGGTCCGGAGCAGCGCGTGGCGCTGGCCCTGCCGCGCTCGGCGGACCAGGTCGTGGCCGTGCTCGCCGTGCTCAAGGCGGGCGGTGCCTACCTCCCGGTGGACCCGCAGTACCCGGCCGCCCGGATCGCCTACCTGCTCCAGGACGCCCGGCCCGCGCTCCTCGTGACCACGAGCCGGATCGGCGACCTGCCGGGCGCGGACCCGGTGGACCGGCTGCTGCTGGACACCGCCGACCTGGACGGGCTGCCGGACACCGACCCTGAGGTCTCCCTCGACCCGGGTTACGCCGCCTACGTCATCCATACCTCCGGCTCCACCGGGCACCCCAAGGGCGTGGTGGTCACGCACCGGAACGTGGTGCGACTGTTCGGCACCACCGAGAAGCTGTTCGGTTTCACCGCCGAGGACGTGTGGACGCTCTTCCACTCCTACGCCTTCGACTTCTCGGTGTGGGAGCTGTGGGGTCCGCTGCTGTACGGCGGCCGGCTGGTGGTCGTGGACCACGAGACCAGCCGCTCGCCCGGCCGCTTCCTGGACCTCCTCGCCCGCGAACGGGTGACGGTGCTCAACCAGACGCCGTCCGCGTTCTACCAGCTGATGCAGGCGGACGCGCAGGCCCCCGAGACCGGCCGCGCGCTCGCGCTGCGCACGGTGGTGTTCGGGGGCGAGGCGCTGGAGCACGCCCGGCTGGCGAGCTGGTACGAGCGGCACCCGGACGACGCGCCCCGGCTGGTCAACATGTACGGCATCACCGAGACCACGGTGCACGTCACGTACGCGGCGCTCGACGGGGCCGGAACCGCCGCGGGACAGATCGGGGCGGCCGTCCCCGACCTGCGGACGTACGTGCTGGACGCCCACCTGCGGCCGGTGGCGCCGGGCGTGCCCGGCGAGTTGTACGTCGCGGGCGCCGGCCTGGCGCGCGGATACCTGAACCGGCCCGGCCTGACCGCCGGGCGCTTCGTCGCCGACCCGTTCGGACCGCCGGGATCGCGGATGTACCGCAGCGGCGACGTGGTGCGCCGCGCGACGGACCGCAGCCTGCGCTACGTCGGCCGGGCCGACCAGCAGGTGAAGGTGCGCGGCTTCCGCATCGAGCTCGGCGAGATCGAGGCGGCGCTGGCCGCGCACCCCGGCGTCGCCCAGGTCGCCGTCCTGGCCCGACAGGACCGTGCCGACGACACCCGGCTGGTCGCGTACCTGGTCCCGGCCGCGGACGCCGCACCGGGTTCGGCCGACCTGCGCGGGCACCTGCGCGAGCGGCTGCCGGAGTACATGGTGCCGTCGGCGTTCGTCGTGCTGGACGCGCTGCCGCTGACCGCCAACGGCAAGCTGGACCACCGGGCCCTGCCCGCCCCCGACCTCGGCCCGGCGGCCACCGCCCGCGTGCCGCGCACCCCGCAGGAGCAGATCCTCTGCGCGCTGTTCGCCGAGGTCCTGGGCGTGGCGTCGGCCGGCGTCGACGACGGCTTCTTCGACCTGGGCGGCCACTCGCTGCTGGCGACCCGCCTGGCCGCGAGGATCCGCGCGACGCTCGGCGTGGAAATGCCGCTGCGCACCCTGTTCGAGGCGCCGACCCCGGCCGGCCTGGCGGCCGCCCTGGTGGCGGCCGGACCGGCGCAGGCCGCCCTGGCACGCCGCGAGCGCCCCGAGACGATCCCGCTGTCGTTCGCGCAGCGGCGGCTGTGGTTCCTGCACCAGCTGGAGGGCGCCAGCGCGAACTACCACATCTCCCTTGCCTGGCGGCTCTCCGGGGATCTGGACCGGCGGGCCCTGGAGGCCGCCGTGGCGGACGTGGTGGCCCGGCACGAGAGCCTGCGCACCGTCTTCCCGGCAGTGGACGGCGTTCCGTACCAGCAGGTGCTGGACGTCGTGACGGCCCGCCCGCAGCTGTTCACGAGCCGGACCACCGAGGCCGGGCTGCCGGCCGCCCTGGCCGAAGCGAAGGCCCGTCGGTTCGACCTGGCGGTCGACGTGCCGCTGCGCGTCTGCCTGTTCGAGCTGGCGACGGACGAGCACGTGTTCCAGCTGGTGCTCCACCACATCGCCGGCGACGGCTGGTCACTGGGCCCGCTCGCGCAGGGCCTGACCACCGCCTACGCGGCGCGCTGCCGCGGCGAGCAGCCGCAGTGGGAGGAACTGCCGGTCCAGTACGCCGACTACACGCTGTGGCAGCACGAGCTGCTCGGCGACGCCGCCGACGGGGACAGCCTGTTCGCCCGCCAAGCGGCCTACTGGACCCGGCAGCTGGCCGAACTGCCGGAGCAGCTCCAGCTGACCGGGGACCGGCCCCGCCCGGCGGTCGCCTCCCACCGGGGCGGTTCCGTGCGTGCCGCGCTGGACGCCGAGCTGCACCGCGGTCTGCGCGAACTCGCCCGAGCCCACGGCACCAGCCTGTTCATGGTGCTCCAGGCCGGGCTGGCGGTGCTGCTGAGCAGGCTCGGTGCGGGCGACGACATCCCCGTCGGCAGCCCGGTCGCGGGCCGGACCGACCAGGCGCAGGACGAGCTGGTCGGCTACTTCGTCAACACCCTCGTGTTCCGCACCGACACCTCGGGCGATCCGACGTTCGCCCAACTGCTGGGCCGGGTGCGGGACACCGCGCTGGCCGGGTACGCCCACCAGGACCTGCCGTTCGAGTACCTGGTCGAGGCCCTCAACCCGGTGCGGTCGCTGGCGCACCACCCGCTGTTCCAGGTCATGCTGGTGCTGCAGAACGCACCCCGGGCCGACTTCGCCCCGCCCGGGCTGCGCGTCGTCGACATGCCGTCGACGTCGACCACCGCCAAGCTCGACCTGGTCTTCACCCTGTCCGAGCGGCACGCGCAGGACGGCTCCCCGGAAGGGATCGACGGGGCCGTCGAGTACACCAGCGACCTGTACGACCCGGCCACCGTCGAGACGATGATCGAGCGGTGGGAGCGGCTGCTCCGCGCCGTGGTCGCCGACCCGCAGCGGCGGCTCAGCCGGTTCGGCCTGCTCACCGCCGAGGAGCACGACGAGCTGACGGCGCTGGGTACCGGCGCGGCGGCCCCGGCCTTCACCGAGGGTCTGCCGGAGCTGTTCCGGGCCCAGGTGCGTGCGACTCCGGACGCCGTCGCGCTGGTCGGGCGGGAAGCGACACTGACGTACGCGGAGCTGGACGCGCGGGCGAACCGGCTGGCGCACGCCCTGATCGACCGGGGCGCGGGGCCGGAGCGGCTGGTGGCAGTGGCCCTGCCGAGGTCGGCCGAGCTGGTGGTGGCCGTCCTCGCAGTGCTGAAGACCGGCGCCGCGTACGTTCCCGTCGATCCGGAGTACCCGGCCGCGCGGATCGCCTACGTGCTCGACGACGCCCGGCCGGTCCTGATGGTGACCGACTCCCGCACCAGGGGTCGACTGCCGGACGGTCCGGCCGGGTGGCTGGTGACCGACGCCCCGGAGACGGCCGCGCTGGTGGCGGCCTGCCCGCCGACGGACCCTGCGGTGGCCATCGATCAGAACCACCCGGCCTACGTCATCTACACCTCCGGTTCCACCGGCAGGCCCAAGGGCGTGGTGACGACGCACGGCGGCCTGCGCAACCTGTTCGCCAGCCAGCGTCCGCTGCTGTTCCCCGAGCGGACGAAGGAACGGCTGCGGGTGGGGCTGACCACGTCGGTGTCGTTCGACGCCTCCTGCGACCAGATGTCATGTCTGTACGCGGGCCACGAGCTGCACGTCCTGGACGAGGCGACCTGGTCCGACCCGGAGGCCTTCGTCGAGTACGCCGCGCGTGCCGGGCTGGACTATGTCAACGCCACCCCGTCCTACCTGCAAGTCCTCGTCGCACGGGGGCTTCTGGACGATCCGCGGTGGCGTCCGGCGGTGCTCTCGATGGGCGGGGAGACCGTTCCGGACCAGCTGTGGGAACGGCTGCGGGCGGCCGACGAGGTGTCCTGCCTGAACTACTACGGGCCGTCCGAGTGCACGGTCGACTCGGTCTTCGCGCCGCTGGAGTCGAGCCCGCGCCAAGTGATCGGCCGACCGCTCGGGGGCGTCCGGCTGCACGTGCTCGACGGCACCCTGCAGCCGGTGCCCGCGGGCATGCCGGGTGAGCTGTACATCGCCGGCGCCGGCCTGGCACGGGGTTACCTGAACCGGCCGGGTCTGACCGCGGGACGGTTCGTGGCGGACCCGTTCGGGCCGGCCGGCACGAGGATGTACCGCACCGGCGACCTGGTGCGGTGGGGTTCGGACAGGAACCTGGAGTTCCTCGGCCGTACCGACGACCAGGTCAAGGTCCGGGGATTCCGGATCGAGCTCGGTGAGATCGAGGCGGCACTGGCGGAACACCCGCAGGTCGCGCAGGCCGCCGTGATCGTCCGGCAGGACCGGGCGGGGGACGCCCGTCTGGTCGCCTACCCGGTGCCCGCCACCGGGGCGGAGCTCCGGCCGGAGGACCTGCGGGCGCACCTGCGCGAGCGGCTGCCGGACTACATGGTGCCGGCCGCGTTCGTCTCCCTCGACGCCCTGCCGCTGACCGCCAGCGGCAAGCTGGACCGGCGCGCCCTGCCCGAGCCCGAGGCCACCGTGACGCGGTCCGGACGGGCACCGCACACCCCCCGGGAACAGGTGCTGGCCGGCTTGTTCGCCGAGGTGCTGGGCCTGCCCCAGGTCGGGGTCGACGACGACTTCTTCGACCTGGGCGGGCACTCCCTGCTGGCCACCCGGCTGGTGGCCCGGGTCCGTACGACCCTGGGCGTCGAGCTGGCGCTGAGCGCCCTGTTCCAGACCCCGACCGTGGCCGGGCTGGCCGCCGGTCTGGGCGGCGCGGACCGGGCCCGTCTCGCCCTGGAGCGGGCGGAGCGGCCCGAGCTGGTGCCGCTGTCGTCCGCCCAGCGCCGGCTGTGGTTCCTGCGCCAGCTGGAGGGCGCCGGATCGGTCTACAACATGCCGCTCGCGTGGCGGCTCTCGGGACCACTGGACGTGGCGGCGCTGGAGGCGGCGCTGGGCGACGTCGTCGACCGGCACGAAACCCTGCGCACGGTCTTCCCGGCCGCGGACGGCGTGCCCCACCAGAAGGTGTTGGCCACCGCGGATGCGCTCCCGGAGCTGTCCCTCACCCCGGCGGGCGAGACGGACCTGCCGGAACTCCTGGCGGGGGCCGCAGTGCGCGGATTCGACCTCGCGGCCGAACCACCGCTGCACGCCGAGCTGTTCGAGGTGTCGGCGGACGAGCACGTACTGCTCCTGGTGATGCACCACATCGCCGGCGACGGCTGGTCGCTGGGCCCCCTGGCCGCCGACCTGGCCACCGCGTACGCGGCGCGCCGCCGGGGCGAGGAGCCGCAGTGGACGCCACCGCCCGTGCAGTACCCCGACTACACCCTGTGGCAGAACGAGCTGCTCGGCGACCCGGCCGACCGGGACAGCCTGTTCGCCCGCCAGCAGTCCTACTGGACCGAGCGGTTGGCGAACCTGCCGGAGCAGATCCGGCTCCCCGCCGACCGCCCCCGCCCCGCGACGCCCTCCTACTCCGGCGGCCACCTCGCGGTCGAACTGGACGCCGAGCTGCACGCCGGCCTGCTCCGGCTGGGCCGGGAGAACGGCGCCAGCGTCTACATGGTGCTGCAGGCCGCCCTGGCGGCGCTGCTGGACAAGCTCGGCGCGGGAACGGACATCCCGGTCGGCAGTCTGATCGCCGGCCGGACCGACCAGGCCCTGGACGACCTCGTCGGGTTCTTCGTCAACACCCTGGTGCTGCGGACCGACACCTCGGGCGACCCGACGTTCGCCGAGCTGCTGGGCCGGGTCCGCGAGGGCGCGCTGGCCGCGTACGCCCATCAGGACCTGCCGTTCGAGCACGTCGTCGAGGCTCTCAACCCTTCCCGGTCGCTGGCACGCCAGCCGCTGTTCCAGGTGCTCCTCGCGCTGCAGAACGTCCCCCGCACCGAATTCGCGCTGAGCGGTCTGGCCGCCGAGATCGTCCTGGTGCGGACGCCGACGGCGATGTTCGACCTCGGCTTCCACCTGCTGGAGCGCGGCGGCACCGGCGGGCCGGCCGAAGGCATCGTCGGACGGGTCGAGTACAGCACCGACCTCTTCGACCACGCCACGGTCGAGGCCCTGGTCGCCCGGTGGCTGCGCCTGCTGGCGACGGTGGTCGCCGAGCCGGACCGGCCGCTGAGCCGGATCGACGTCCTCACCGGCCAGGAGCGGCACGAGCTGCTGGTCGCGCGCAACGACACCGCCCGCCCGGCTCCCGCCACCGGCCTGCCCGCTCTGTTCGAAGCACGGGTCCGGGCCACCCCGCAGGCCCCGGCGGTGGTGTTCGAGGACACCGTGCTGACCTACCGGGAGCTGAACCTCCGGGCGAACCGCCTGGCGCACGCGCTGATCGCCCGCGGGGTGGGCCCGGAGCAGGTCGTGGCGCTGCGGCTGCCGCGCTCCGCCGAACTGGTCGTCGCCGTCCTCGCGGTGCTGAAGACGGGTGCGGCGTACCTGCCGGTCGACCCGGAGTACCCGGCCGCCCGCATCGCGTACATGCTCCAGGACGCGCGACCGGCCGTGGTGCTCGACGACCTCGACGACCTCGCGGCCGTCACCCCGGCAGCGGGGCAACCGGAGCACGATCCGGCCGTCGTCGTGGACGGGCGGCACCCGGCCTACGTCATCTACACCTCGGGCTCCACCGGCCGGCCCAAGGCCGTGGTGATGCCCGCCGCCGGACTGCTCAACCTGCTGGCCTGGCACCACCTGGCCGTCGGGGGCGAACCCGGCACCCGGACCGCGCAGTTCACCGCGATCAGCTTCGACGTCTCGGTGCAGGAGATCCTCTCCGCGCTGCTGTACGGCAAGACCCTCGTGGTGCCGACCGAGGAGCAGCGCCGCAGCGCCGAGCTGTTCGCCCGCTGGCTGGACCGGCACGGGGTCGAGGAGCTGTTCGCACCCGATCTGGTGGTCGAGGCGCTGGCCGAGGCCGCCGAGGAAGCCGGACTGGACCTGCCGGACCTGCGGCTGGTCGCGCAGGCCGGTGAGGCGATGCGCCTCGGCGGTGCCGTGCGCCGCTTCCAGGCCCGGCGGCCGGGCCGGGTGCTGCACAACCACTACGGTCCCGCAGAGACCCACGTGATCACCGCCTACCAGCTGCCGGCCGACCCGGCCGACTGCCCGCTGCCGGTGCCGATCGGCCGTCCGATCGCCAACTGCCGGGCGTACGTACTGGATGCGGCCCTGCAACCGGTCGCCCCCGGCGTGCTGGGCGAGCTGTACCTCGCCGGGGCCGGACTCGCCCGCGGCTACCTGAACCGGCCCGGGCTCACCGCCACGCGCTTCGTCGCCAACCCCTACGGGCCCGCCGGCGCCCGCATGTACCGCACCGGTGACCTGGTCCGCTGGCGCGCCGACGGGGAGCTGGAGTTCGCGGGCCGGGTGGACCACCAGGTCAAGATCCGCGGGTTCCGGGTCGAGCCGGGCGAGATCGAGGCCGAGCTGGCCGCGCACCCGGGTGTCGCCCGGGTCGCGGTGCTCGCCCGGGAGGACCGGATCGTCGCGTACGTCGTCCCCGTGGCCGGGACCGGGGCGAGCGCGGCGGCGCTGGCCGCGTACCTGCGCGACCGGGTGCCGGACCACCTGGTGCCGTCCGCGTTCGTCCTGCTCGACGCGCTGCCGCTGACGCCGAACGGGAAGCTGGACCGGGCGGCGCTGCCCGCGCCCGAGCCGGGCGCGACCGCTGGCGGCCGGGCGCCGCGCACGCCGCAGGAGCAGATCCTGTGCGAGCTGTTCGCCGAGGTACTGGGCGTGCCGCGGGCCGGGGTGGACGAGGACTTCTTCGAGTTGGGCGGGCACTCCCTGCTCGCCACCCGGCTGGTCTCGCGGGTCCGGGCGACCCTCGGCGTCGAACTGGAACTGCGCAGCCTGTTCCGGACGCCGACACCCGCCGGGCTCGCGGCCGGGCTGCACGACGCCGGCACCGCACGGCAGGCCCTGGTTCCCCGGCCCCGTCGCGCACCGATGCCGCTGTCGTTCGCCCAGCGCCGGCTCTGGTTCCTCCAGCAGTTCGGGGCGCCGAGCGCCACCTACCACATGCCGCTCGCCCTGCGGCTGTCCGGCGACCTCGACCGTGCGGCGCTGAGCGCCGCGCTCGCCGACGTGGTGGCCCGGCACGAGACGCTGCGCACGGTCTTCCCGCACACCGCCGGAGTCCCGTACCAGCGGGTGCTGGACACCGGCGAGGTCGCCGTCCCGCTGACCGTACGCGCGGCCGGCGAGGCGGAGGTGCCCGCCCTGCTGCGCGAGGCGGCGGTGCGCGGATTCGACCTGACCTCGGAAGTACCGCTGCGGGCGGAACTGATCGCGGTCGCGCCGGACGAGCACGTGCTGCTGCTGGTCATGCACCACATCGTCGGGGACGGCTGGTCCATGGGCCCGCTGGCCCGCGACCTCGCAACGGCCTACACCGCCCGGCGGGGTGGCGGGGCGCCGGCGTGGCCGCCGCTGCCGGTGACGTACGGCGACTACACCCTGTGGCAGCACGAGGTCCTCGGCGACGAGCAGGACGCGGACAGCGTGTTCGCCCGCCAGGTCACCTACTGGACACAGGCGCTGGCCGGACTGCCCGAGCAGCTGCAGCTGCCTGCCGACCGGCCGCGCCCGGCCACCATGTCGTACGGCGGCGACCTGCTGGACGTCCGGATCGACGCCGGACTGCACGCGGCACTGGTGGGGTTGGCCCGGAGCTCGGGTGCGACCCTGTTCATGGTGCTGCAGGCCGCGCTCGCCGCGCTGTACACGCGGCTGGGCGCGGGCACGGACATCCCGATCGGGAGCCCGATCGCGGGGCGTACCGACGAGGCGCTGGACGATCTGGTCGGGTTCTTCATCAACACGCTGGTGCTGCGCACCGACACGAGCGGCGACCCGAGTTTCACCGAGCTGCTGGGGCGGGTGCGGGAGACGGCGCTGTCGGCGTACGCGCACCAGGACGTGCCGTTCGAACACCTCGTGGAGGCGCTGAACCCGGCCCGGTCCCTGTCCCACCACCCGCTGTTCCAGACCGGGCTGGTCGTGCAGAACGCGCCGGGCGGTGACTTCGAGCTGCCGGGTCTGCAGGTCTCCGGGGTGACCGTGCTCACCGGGACCGCGCGGCTCGACCTGACCTTCGGGTTCGCGGAGGAACACGGGCCCGACGGCACGCCGGCCGGGCTCAGCGGTGCGGTCGAGTACAGCACCGACCTGTTCGACCGCTCGACCGTCGAGGCCCTGGTCGCCCGGTGGACCAGGCTGCTGGCCGCGGTCGCGGCCGCCCCGGAGCGGCCGATCGGCGGGATCGACCTGCTGTCCGACGAGGAGCGCCGCGAACTGCTGCCCGCCGCCGGGAGCGGGGCCGCCACCGCGAGCCTGCCGGAGATGTTCGCGGCGCAGGTGGCGGCGACACCGGACGCGGTCGCGGTCGTCTGCGGTGACGTCGAGTGGACCTACGACCGGCTGAACGCCCGTGCGAACCGGTTCGCGCATGCGCTGATCGCTCAGGGCGTGGGACCGGAGCAGGTCGTGGCGGTCGCACTGCCGCGGTCGCCGGAGTCCGTGGTGGCCGTCCTCGGCGTGCTGAAGGCCGGGGCCGCGTACCTGCCGGTGGATCCGGCGTACCCGGCGGCACGGATCGCGTTCATGCTGGACGACGCGCGGCCGGCCGTGGTGGTCGATGATCCGGCACTGGTGGCCGGGTCTTCCGGCCGGCCGGAGACCGATCCGGGTGTCGTGGTGGACGCCCGGCACCCGGCGTACGTGATCTACACCTCGGGTTCGACGGGCCGCCCCAAGGGCGTCGTGGTGAGCCACGCCGGCGTGCGGGGCCTGGTGGCGGCGCAGGTCGAGCGGCTCGGGGTGGCGCCGGGCAGCCGGGTGCTCCAGTTCGCCTCGCCCAGCTTCGACGCGTCCTTCTGGGACCTGTGCAGTGCCCTCCTCACCGGTGCCGCCCTGGTCCTGGCCCCGGCCGAGGCCCCGCTGGAGGCCCTGACGGACCGCCGGCTCGGCGTCACCCACGTGACGCTGCCGCCCTCGGCCCTGGCCGCCGTGGAGAGCGCCGACCTCACGGCCACCACCCTGGTGGTGGCGGGCGAGGCCTGCACGCCGGAGCTGGTCGCCCGGTGGGCTCCCGGACGCCGGATGATCAACGCGTACGGTCCGACGGAGACGACGGTCTGCGCGACCATGAGCGACCCGCTGTCCCCCGGGCCCGGTGCACCGCCGATCGGCCGGTCGGTCGCGGGCTTCCGGGTGTACGTCCTCGACGAGCGGCTGCGCATCGTGCCGCCGGGTGTGGTGGGCGAGCTGTACGTCGCCGGCCCCGGTCTGGCGCGCGGCTACCTGAACCGGCCCGGGCTGACGGCCGGGCGGTTCGTCGCCTGCCCGTTCGGCCCGGCCGGTGCGCGGATGTACCGCACCGGGGACGTGGTGCGCCGCCGCAACGACGGCGAGCTGGAATACGTCGGCCGCGCCGACGACCAGGTGAAGGTGCGCGGCTTCCGCATCGAACCCGGCGAGGTCGAGGCGGCGCTGGCCGAGCACCTCGCGGTCGCCCGGGCCGCCGTCCTCGCCCGGGGCGACCGGCTCGTCGGCTACGTCGCGGCCGGTCCCGACGCGGCCGTCCGCCCGGCCGAGCTGGCGGCGTACCTGCGTGACCGGCTGCCCGACTACCTGGTACCGGCCGTCTTCGTGGTGCTGGACGTGCTGCCGCTGACGCCGAACGGGAAGCTGGACCGGGCGGCGCTGCCCGCTCCCGACCCCGGCTCGGCCGAGGCCGGGCGGGCACCGCGCACTCCGCAGGAGCAGATCCTGTGCGGGCTGTTCGCCGAGGTGCTGGGCCTCGCCCGGGTCGGGGTCGACGAGGACTTCTTCGACCTGGGCGGGCACTCCCTGCTCGCCACCCGGCTGGCCGCGCGGGTGCGTTCCGTGCTCGGTGTGGAGCTCGGGCTGCGCGCGCTGTTCCAGGCGCCCACCGTGGCGGGCCTGGCCGGGGCGCTGGCCGGGGCCGGCCACGCCCGCCCGGCGCTGACCGCGCACGCGCGGCCGGAGGCGGTGCCGCTGTCCTTCGCCCAGCGCCGGCTCTGGTTCCTGCACCGCATGGACGCCGCCGCCGCGACGTACCACATCCCGCTGGCGCTCCAGCTGACCGGGACGCTCGACCGGGCGGCTCTGGACGGGGCGCTGGCCGACGTGGTGACCCGGCACGAGAGCCTGCGGACGGTCTTCCCGGAGGTCGACGGCGTACCCTGCCAGCTCGTCCTGGACCCGGCCGAGGCCCGGCCCCGGGCGCGACTGACCGAGGTTTCGAAGGCAGAACTGTTCGAGCGACTGGCCGAGTTCGCACGACGGCCCTTCGACCTGGAGGCCGAAGCACCACTGCGGGTGGAGCTGCTCGCACTCGCGCCGGACGAGCACGTGCTGCTGCTGGTGATGCACCACATCGCCGGTGACGGCTGGTCCACCGGCCCGCTGGCACGCGACCTGGCCGAGGCGTACGCCGCCCGGTGCGAGGGCCGCGCGCCGCACTGGCCGGACCTGCCGGTGCAGTACGCGGACTACACGCTGTGGCAGCGCGACCTGCTGGGCGACGCCACCGACCGCCGGAGCCGGTTCGCCGAACAACTCGACTACTGGAAAGGTCAGTTGTCGGACCTGCCGGAGCTGCTCCAGCTGCCCACGGACCGGCCGAGGCCGGCCGTCGCCGGCTGGCGCGGGGACCACGTCGGACTGGAGATCGGGCCCGAACTGCACGCCGCACTGCTGGAGTTGGCTCGAAGGTCCGGTGCGAGCCTGTTCATGGTGCTGCAGGCGGCGTTGGCGGCGCTGTACACGCGGCTGGGAGCGGGCACGGACGTCCCGATCGGGAGTCCGATCGCGGGGCGTACCGACGAGGCGTTGGACGATCTGGTCGGGTTCTTCGTGAACACGCTGGTGCTGCGCACCGACACGAGCGGCGACCCGAGTTTCACCGAGCTGCTGGGGCGGGTGCGGGAGACGGCGCTGTCGGCGTACGCGCACCAGGACGTGCCGTTCGAGCACCTGGTGGAGGTGCTGAACCCGGCCCGGTCCCTGTCGCACCACCCGCTGTTCCAGACCGTCCTGGCGGTGCAGAACGCTCCGATGGGCCGGTTCTCGCTGCCCGGCCTGGACGTCGCCACCTACGCGGTGTCCACCGGTACCGCCAAGTTCGACCTGGGTGTGAGCCTCGTCGAACAGTTCGGTCCGGACGGCAGCCCGGCGGGGATCGTCGGCGCGGTGGAGTACGCCACCGACCTGTTCGACCGCTCGACGGTCGCAGCGCTCGCCAGGCGCTGGACGCGCCTCCTGGAGGCCGTCACCGCAGACCCGGACCGGGCGATCGGACGGATCGAGCTCCTCGACGCCGACGAGCGGCACCGTGTGCTGGAGCAGGGCGACGCGACCGCGCAGGAGGTGGCGGCCGTCCCGGTGCCGCAGGCGTTCGCCGTGCAGGTGGCGGCGACACCCGACGCGGTCGCGCTGGTGCGGGGCGATGCCGAGTTGACGTACCGGCAGCTGAATGCCCGCGCGAACCGGTTCGCGCACGCGCTGATCGCCCGGGGTATCGGACCGGAGCAGACCGTGGCCGTGGCCCTGCCGCGCTCGGTGGAGTCCGTGGTGGCCCTGCTGGGCGTGCTGAAGGCCGGGGCCGCGTACCTGCCCGTGGACCCGGCGTACCCGCAGGCCCGCATCGCGTACATGGTGGCGGACGCCCGTCCGGCACTGGTGGTCGACGACCCGGCGCTGGTGACCGAGGTGTCCGCATGGCCGGACACCGACCCGGTGGTCGCGCTCGACGTCCGGCATCCGGCCTACGTGATCTACACCTCGGGCTCGACCGGCCGCCCCAAGGGCGTCGTGGTCGCCCACGGCGGCGTCGCGAGCCTGGTCGCCGCACAGATCGAACGCTTCGCGATCGAACCCGGCAGCCGGGTGCTCCAGTTCGCCTCGCCCGGCTTCGACGCCTCGGTGTCGGAGATCTACACCGCCCTGCTCCGCGGCGCGGCCCTGGTGCTGCCCCCGGCGGCGGACCCGGTCGCCGCGCTGACCGACCGGGACCTCGCGGTCACCCACGTGACCGTGCCCCCGTCCGTCCTCGCCACCGTGCCGGACGGCTCCCTGCACGTGTCGACCCTGGTGGTGGCGGGCGAGGCGTGCCCGCCGGAGCTGGTGGACCGCTGGGCGTCCGGGCGCCGGATGGTCAACGCGTACGGTCCGACCGAGACCACGGTGTGCGCGACCATGAGCGACCCGCTGTCCCCCGGGGCGGGCGTGCCCCCGATCGGCCGTCCGATCGTGGGCGCCCGGGTGTACGTACTGGACGAGCGGCTGCGGCCGGTCCCGACGGGCGTGGCGGGAGAGCTGTACGTCGCGGGCGCGGGACTGGCACGCGGCTACCTGAACCGGCCGGGCCTGACGGCCGGGCGGTTCGTCGCCTGCCCGTTCGGCCCGGCCGGTGAGCGCATGTACCGCACCGGGGACCTGGTGCGCTGGCTGGGCTGGGGGCACCCCCGGCCGGAGGCTGGGGAAGGCCGGCTGGAGTACGTCGGCCGCGCCGACGACCAGGTGAAGGTGCGCGGCTTCCGCATCGAACCCGGCGAGGTCGAGGCGGCGCTGGCCGAGCACCCCGCCGTCGCCCGGGCCGCCGTCCTCGCCCAGGGCGACCGGCTCGTCGGATACGTGGTCCCGCACCAGGACGAGGCCCGGGACAGTGGCCTGGAAGCGGACCACGTGGGCGAGTGGCAGGACATCTACGACGCCCTGCCCATCACCCCCGGGGAAGCCGACTTCGGCGAGAACTTCGTCGGCTGGAACAGCAGTTACGACACGAGCCCGATCCCGGTCGAGCAGATGCGGGAGTGGCGGGACGCCACCGTGGCCCGCATCCTGGCCCTGCGCCCCCACCGGGTGCTGGAGGTCGGCGTCGGCACCGGACTGCTGCTCTCGCAGATCGCACCGCACTGCGAGACCTACTGGGCGACGGACTTCTCCGCCACGGCGGTCGACGCGCTGACCGCGCAGGTCGCCCGGCAGGACGATCTGGCCGGGCGCGTCGTGCTGCAGACCCGCCCGGCGCACGACACCGAAGGCCTGCCGGCCGGGCGCTTCGACACCATCGTGATCAACTCGGTGGTGCAGTACTTCCCGTCCGCCGACTACCTCGCGGACGTGATCGGGAAGCTGATGCGGCTGCTCGCCCCCGGCGGCACGCTCTTCGTCGGCGACGTCCGCAACCTGCGGCTGCTGCGCCCGCTCGCCACCGCGGTCCAGCTGCACCGGGCCGGTGCCGACGGCGACCTCGCAGCGGTGCGCCGCGCGGTGGAGCAGGCCGTCAGGGTGGAGAAGGAACTGCTGGTCGACCCGGACTTCTTCACCGTCCTGCGGGAGCGCGGCACGGACATCGCAGCGGTGGCCGTGGAGGTCAAGCGCGGCCGCCACCACAACGAACTGAGCCGCTACCGCTACGACGTGACGCTGCACAAGCCGCCGGTCGGTCCGGTGGTTCCGGACCGCCCCGTCGAGCTGGAGTGGGGCCGGCAGGTCGCCGGGTTGGACGAGCTGCGCGAGCTGCTCGCCCGGCCGCACGCGGATGTGCTGCGGATCACCGGGGTGCCGAACCGTCGCGTGGTGCGGGAGTCCGCCCTGGCCCGGGCGGTACAGAACGGCGACAGCTCGCTCGCCGAGCTGCTGGAGCAGCTGCACGCCCCGGAAGAGAGCGAACTCCCCGACCCGGAGGACTTCCGGAGCATCGGGCAGGAGTTCGACCGCTGGGTGGGCGTCACCTGGTCGGCCACCGTGGCCGACGCCGTGGACGTCGTCTTCGCCGACCCGCGGGCGCATCACGGCTCCCCGGTCGAACCGTACCGGTCGGCCCCGACCACCAGCAGGCCGCTGTCGTCGCTGACCAACCGCCCGACCGGCAGCCGCGGCACCGGCGCGCTCCTCGGCGAACTCCGTGCATGGCTGCGCGGGCGACTGCCCGATTACCTGGTCCCGTCGGCGTTCGTGGCGCTGGAGACGTTGCCGCTGACGGCCAGCGGCAAGCTGGACCGCCGCGCGCTGCCCGCGCCCGACCTCGGGCCGGCCGGAGCAGGGCGGGCGCCGCGCACCCCGCAGGAACAGCTCCTCGCCGGGCTGTTCGCCGAGGTGCTCGGCCTGGCCCAGGTCGGCGTCGAGGACGGTTTCTTCGACCTGGGCGGACACTCACTGCTGGCGACCCGTCTGGCCTCCCGCGTCCGGGCGACGCTCGGCGCGGAGCTGGAGGTCCGGACGCTGTTCGAGACGCCGACCGTGGCCGGACTGGCGGCCCGTCTCGACGGCTCCGGCACGGCGCGGCCCATGCTGACCACCCAGCCGCGGCCCGAACGGGTGCCGCTGTCCTTCGCCCAACGCCGCCTGTGGTTCCTGCACCGGATGGACGGGCCGAGCGCCACCTACAACATGCCGTTCGCACTGAGTCTGACCGGCGGCCTCGACCGGTCGGCCCTGCACGCCGCGCTCGCGGACGTGGTCGCCCGGCACGAGAGCCTGCGGACGGTCTTCCGCGAGACGGACGGCGTGCCGTACCAGGTCGTGTTGAGCGCTTCGCAGGCGCACCCCGAGCTGCCGGTGGTCGAGCTCGACGAGAGCCGGCTGGCCGAGCGGCTGGCGGAGGCGGCCCGGCGCGGCTTCGACCTGGCCGCGGAACCGCCGGTCCGGGCGGAGCTGTACGCGCTCACGCCCGACCGGCACGTGCTGCTGGTCGTGGTGCACCACATCGCCGCCGACGGCTGGTCGATGGGCCCGCTCACCGGCGACCTCGCGGCGGCCTATGAGGCGCGCTGCCGGGGCGAGGAACCGCAGTGGTCCCCGCTGCCGGTGCAGTACGCGGACTACACCTGCTGGCAGCGCGACCTGCTCGGCAACACCGCCGACCCCGACAGCCTGTTCTCCCGGCAACTGGCTTACTGGAAGGACGAGCTGACCGGGCTGCCGCAACAGCTGCAGCTGCCCGCCGACCGGCCCCGGCCGCCGGTGGCCTCCCAGCAGGGCGGCCAGGTCGCGGTCCGGCTGGACGCCGACCTGCACCGGGCGCTGCGGGACCTGGCCACCGCGCACGGCGCCAGCATGTTCATGGTGCTCCAGGCCGGCCTCGCTGCTCTGCTCACCCGGCTCGGCGCGGGCACGGACATCCCGATCGGCAGCCCGATCGCCGGCCGCACCGACCAGGCGCTGGACGAACTCGTCGGCTTCTTCGTCAACACCCTCGTGCTGCGCACCGACACGAGCGGCGACCCCGGCTTCGCCGAACTGCTCGGCCGGGTGCGGCAGAAGGCGCTCACCGCGTACGACCACCAGGACGTGCCGTTCGAGTACCTGGTCGAGGTGGTCAACCCGGCGCGGTCGCTGGCGCACCACCCGCTGTTCCAGATCATGCTGGGCCTGCACAATGCGCCGGGCGGCGACTTCGACCTGCCCGGCCTGGATGTGGCCTCCTACCCGGTGGCCGCCATTACCGCCAAGTTCGACCTCGGTGTGAGCCTCGCCGAACGGTTCGGGCCGGATGGAAGCCCGGATGGGATCGTTGGTGCGGTCGAGTACGCCACCGATCTGTTCGACCGTTCGACGGTGGAGACGCTCTTCGTCCGGTGGACCAGGTTGCTGGCCGCGGTCGTGGCTGCTCCAGAGCTGCCGATCGGCAGGATTGATCTGCTGTCCGCCGGGGAGCGCTGCGAGCTGCTGCCTGCCGCCGAGGGCGGCCCGGTCGCCCGGCCCCTGCCGGAGCTGTTCGCGGCGCAGGTGGCGGCGACGCCGGACGCGGTCGCGGTCGCCTGTGGGGGTACCGAGCTGACGTACGCGGAGCTGGATGCGCGGGCGAACCGGTTCGCTCATGCGTTGATGGCGCGCGGTGTGGGGCCGGAGCTGGTCGTGGCGGTGGCGCTGCCGCGGTCGGTGGAGTCGGTCGTGGCGGTCCTGGGTGTACTGAAGGCCGGGGCCGCGTATCTGCCGGTCGATCCATCGTATCCGGAGGCACGGATCGCGTTCATGCTGGATGACGCGCGGCCGGCGGTGATGGTCGACGATCCGGCGATGGCGGCCGATGTCTCAAAATGGCCGGACACCGATCCGAAGGTCGCGCTCGACGTCCGGCACCCGGCCTACGTGATCTACACCTCGGGTTCGACGGGGCGGCCGAAGGGTGTGGTGGTCGGTCACCGCGGTGTGGCGAGTCTGGTGGCCGCGCAGATCGAGAGGTTCGCGATCGAGCCCGGCAGTCGGGTGCTGCAGTTCGCCTCGCCGAGTTTCGACGCGTCGGTGTCGGAGATCTTCACGGCCCTGCTGTGCGGGGCGACGTTGGTCCTGCCCCCTGCGGGGGATCCAGTGGCTGCGCTGACCGAGCCGCTCCTAGGGGTCACGCATGTGACTGTGCCTCCGTCCGTCCTGGCGGCTCTGCCGGAGGATGGGGTGGGCGTGTCGACGCTGGTGGTGGCGGGTGAGGCGTGCGGGCCGGAGCTGGTGGCCCGGTGGGCGCACGGGCGCCGGATGGTCAACGCCTTCGGTCCGACGGAGACGACGGTGTGCGCGACCATGAGTGACCCGCTCTCGCCTGGGGCAGGTGCGCCGTCGATCGGCCGTGCGATCACCAACACGCGGGTGTACGTGCTGGACGAGCATGTGGAGCTGGTGCCGCCCGGGGTGGTGGGGGAGTTGTATGTCGCGGGCGCGGGCCTGGCGCGCGGCTACCTGAACAGGCCGGGCCTGACGGCCGGGCGGTTCGTGGCCTGTCCGTTCGGACCGGCGGGTGCGCGGATGTACCGTACCGGGGATCTGGTGCGTTGGCGTGCCGATGGTGAGCTGGAGTACGTCGGCCGCGCCGACGATCAGGTGAAGGTGCGCGGGTTCCGGATCGAGCTCGGCGAGATCAAGGCGGCGTTGGCCGCGCACCCCGGCATTGCTCAGGCAGCAGTCATCGCCCGCGAGGATCGGCCGGGCGACAAGCGGCTCGTCGCCTACCTGGTGCCGGCTCCCTCGGGGGCGCCCGAGGCGGGTGAGCTGTCCGAGCGGCTGCGCCGCGAACTGCCCGAGTACATGGTGCCGTCAGCGTTGGTCACCCTGGACGTGCTGCCGCTGACCGCCCACGGCAAGCTGGACCGGGCCGCTCTGCCAGCCCCCGACTACGGTGCGCCGGACGCCGGGCGCGGTCCCCGGACGCCGCAGGAACAGCTGCTGTGCAGCCTGTTCGCCGAGGTCCTCGGGCGGGAGCAGGTGTGCATCGACGACAGTTTCTTCGACCTCGGCGGGCACTCCCTGCTGGCGGCCCGCCTGGCGTCCCGGGTCCGCGAGACCCTGGGCGTGGAGCTGGGCCTGCGCATGCTGTTCGAGGCGCCGACCGTGGCCGGGCTTACGGAGCGCCTGGTCATGAACGATCCGGACGACGCGTTGGACGTGGTGCTGCCGCTGCGTTCGACCGGGACCGCAACTCCGCTGTTCTGCATCCACCCCGGTGGCGGCATCAGCTGGTCGTACAGCGGGCTGCTGAACCACGTCAGTCCTCAGCACCCTGTCTACGCGGTCCAGGCCCGCGGCCTCGGCCGGCCCGAACCCCTGCCGACGTCCTTCGAGGAGATGGCGGCCGACTACGCCGACCAGATCCGCAAGATCCAGCCGGAGGGCCCGTACGCGCTCCTCGGCTGGTCCGCCGGCGGGCTGATCGCCCACGCGGTCGCCTGCGAGCTGCAGGCGCGCGGCGAGCGGACCGCCATGCTGGCGATCCTCGACGCCTACCCGGTGAAGGACGTGCAGTTCGAGGAGATGCCCGTGCCCACCGAGCGGGACGTGCTCGCCGGGGTGCTCGACGTCGACCCGGACGAGCTGGGCGACCGGGCGCTGACCTACAGCGAGGTTGCCGAGGTCCTGAACCGGCGGGGCAGCGCGCTGGCCGGCCTGACGGAGCGGCAGATCGAGGTCATCGTCCAGATCATGATCAACAACGCGAAGCTGGCGGTCGACTTCGTCCCCGGCAGCTTCGACGGAGACCTGTTGCTGTTCAACTCCACGATCGACCGGGCCGATGACAACACCGGGCCCGGCACCTGGCGCCCTTACATCGCCGGCCGGATCGAATCGCACGAGATCACCACCCGGCACGACCGGATGACCGAAGCGGGCTCGCTGGCCCAGATCGGACCGATCCTGGCCGCCGAGCTCGCCGAGCTCGCCGAGGCCACCGGTGACACCACCCTTTACCACCAGGAGGACTGATTCCCATGACCAATCCGTTCGACGACCAGGACGGCACCTTCCTCGTTCTCGTCAACCAGGAGAACCAGCACTCGCTCTGGCCGCAGTTCGCGGACGTCCCGGAGGGCTGGACTGCCGTCTGCGGCCCCGGCACCCACGCCGCCTGCCTGGAGTACGTCGAGCAGACCTGGACCGACATGCGGCCCAAGAGCCTCGCCGACGCCATGAACGCCCAGCGGTAGCGCGGCCCGCAGTGAACCTGACCGACACGACGGACGAGGCCCGCTCCACGGTGGGCCTCGCCCCGCCCCACGACCTCGCCTCGGACCTGCTCACCGTCGAGGCCCTGCGGGACCCGTACCCGTTCTACGCCCGGATGCGGCGCGAGAGCCCCGTGCACTACAGCGCCCAGGGGATCTGGTACCTCACCCGGTACGCCGACGTCGAGGCCGCCCTGGGCGACCTGCGGCTGTCCATCGACCGGGACCGGATGACCAGCGCCCTCGGCGCGCTGGGCGGCGACCTGAAGGCCCTCAGCCGGCTCACCGAGCGGCTCGGCCGGGTGATGACCAACACCGACCCGCCGGACCACGCCCGGCTGCGCAAGCTGGCCAACCGGGCCTTCACCGCCCGGCGCGCCGAAGCCCTGCGCGACGGTATCCAGCGGATCGTCGACCGGCTCGTCGACGAGGCGGTCGCGGCGGGGCCGACCATGGACCTGATCGAGGCGGTCGCCTCACCGCTGCCGCTGTCCGTCATCTGCGAGCTCTTCGGCATCCCGCCCGAGGACCGCCCGCAGGTCAAGACCTGGTTCCGCCGCTTCGGCCGGATGGGCGAGGACATCGACAAGTCCGAGGCGGCGATCGAGCAGTACGAGGAGTACCTCGCCCGACTCATCCGCCGACGCCGGGCCGACCCGGGCGACGACCTGATCAGCGCCCTGGTCGCCACGCAGGCGCAGGACGACCGGCTCACCGACGCCGAACTGCTGTCCACCTGCTTCGTCCTCATCACCGCCGGCGAGGAGACCACCACCCACCTCATCGGCAACAGCACCCTCGCCCTCCTGCGCCACCCCGACCAACTGGCCCGGCTGCGCGAGAACCCCACACTGATCCGCACCGCCATCGACGAACTCGCCCGCTACGACACGCCGACCCAGGCGATCGTCCGGGTCGTCGCCGAGGACGTCGCGATCGGCGGGCGGACGCTGCGCGAGGGCGAGCTCGCCTACCTGTTCCTCGCCGCGACCAACCGGGACCCCGAACGCTTCGAGGACCCCGACCGGCTCGACCTGACCCGCCCCGGCAACCGGCACCTCAGCTTCGGCAACGGCCCGCACTTCTGCCTCGGCGGCCCCCTGGCCAAGCTCCAGGCAGAGGTCGCCATCGGCACGCTGGTCCGCCGGCTCCCCGACCTGCGGCTGGCCGACGGCGCGACCCTCGCATGGCGGCCCAACCCACTGCAACGGCGACTGAGTGCCCTCCCGCTCAGCTACTGACAGCCATCAACGATGACGAAGGAGAAGTGACCATGGCCCGAGAGTTCGAGGTCCGCCGGGAACAGGACCTGCCCGCCACGCCCGAGCAGGTCTGGGAGGCGGTCGCCACCGGCGCCGGCAACCTCGGCTGGCTGTACCCGATGGAGGTCGAGCCGCGCGTCGGCGGCAAGGCCACGCGCGGCGACAGCACCGTCGTGGCGTGGGAGCCGCCGCACCACTTCGCGGTCCGGGCGACCCAGGACGGCGGGTTCTCCAACACGCTCACGTACCGCATCGAGCCCGCCGACGGCGGCACGAGCCACCTGCGGATGGGGATCCACTGGGTGCACACGGGCGTCGTCGACGACAGCTGGAACTGGGACACCAAGGCGGACGCGGCCGAGAAGCACGTCGACTTCTACCAGCACTCCCTCCCCGAGTACCTGAGGCACTTCGCCGGCCGCCCCGCCGTCTACGTCAAGGCCGCCCGTGGCGAGTGCACCGAGGACCCCGCCGACTTCGCCGACCTGCGCCGGCACCTCGGCCTCCCCGACGACGCGGCCGTCGGCGACCGGCTGTCGCTCGACCTCCCGGGTACGGACGGCCGCTCGACGGAGGTGGTCGTGGACTGGCTGAGCCCCGACTTCGTCGGCCTGCGGGGCCCGGACGCCCTGTACCGGTTCTTCAACGGCAGTTCCTGGAACTCCCCGATCTGGCTGGGCCACCACCTGTTCGCCGAGGACGCCGACGAAGACCTGGCCACCAAGGCCTGGAACACCTGGCTGGCCGGCGCCTGACCCCGTCGCACGACACGGCCGGAGGACTTCTGGTGGAAACACTCGTCCCGGCGTCGCCCCGCGACCGCTGGTAGCCCGCTCCCGGATCCATGGGCCCGGTGCCGTCCGGCACATCGACCACCGGACGGCAGCGGCCCCGTCACCCCGCGCCGCGCTCAGCGCCGACGGCCCGGGCTCCGGCCAGTTGCTCCCGCGCGGCAACGGCTTGCCGCTGCCCCGCCCGGAACGCGGGTACCCACGCCGACATGTCCAACGGGTCCGTGCCGAGCACCGCTGCCGAGGCCTCGTCAGGGAACAGCGACACCCACGTCTCCACGTCCGTCGCGACCGACGCTTCCTGCCCGACAGCCTGACGTGCCATCGGCTCCACCACGACCACCGTACGCGCGCCGGCCGCGAGGTCCACGTTGGTGCCTGCCCGCAGCGCGCCGTCGATGTAGTGGCGCCCGCCGACCGGGACGGGAGGCGCCGCGCCGGGGAACGCGCTGGAGGCCGCGACGGCAGCCGCCAGCGGGACGCCGCTGTCGCGGTCCCAGACCACCGGCTCGCCGCTTCCCGCCTCCACGGCAGGGATCAGCAGGCGGTGCTCAGCCGACCAGGTGTCCGTGCCGACGAGTCGGCGTCGCGCCGCGACCAAGGCTCGCCCGGCCTCCGGATCGGCCGCGCCGAGGGCGAACCGCCCGACCCGTCGGCGGGCCTCCTGCGGTGGCAGGCCGGCACCGAGGACCGCGAAGACCTCACCCATGAGCCGCGGGTCCCCCTGCGGCGGCCGGGGACCGCCGCCGCCGTCACCGGCGGGGTCGGCGAAGTGCGCGAGGTTCCGGCCGGTGGTCAGCGCGGCGCCCACGATCGCGCCGGCCGAGGTACCGACGACCAGATCCGCCGCGGCCAGGTCGACGCCCAGCCTTCGCAGGCCATGGACGAGTCCGGCCGTCCAAGCGGTACCGACGGGCCCGCCCGGGCCGAGCACGAGCGCGCTGTCCCATGCATGCATCGTTCCCCCATCCGTTGCTGCGGCGATCTCCACCCTAAGACGAACGGGTCGAGGGGACCGCCCGCAGGCATGGAGCCGGAGCGCGGCGAACGACAGCGCACCCGGGCCGGATCCGGTCAGGGACGCTTCCGTCCGTCCGAACCCCCTTCCCCCCACCTGCGCGGTGCGCCGAGCGTAGTGATCGCCTCCAGGGAGCCAGACGCGAACCCGGTCGGCGGCACCGGAGGACACGGCACCGCGGGACGCGAACCCGGAGTCCGACCGGCACACCGGGTGCGGACCACCGACCACGACAGCCCGTCGGGCCGGGAACACGTCCTGGTCGGAATCAGCGCAACAGAAGGGAGTCGTGATGGCACCACGTTCACGACAGTTCAGCAGACGTCAGATACTCACCGCTTTCGCCGGGGTGGCAGCCGGTTGTGCGCTGCCGAACTGCACGGGCGCGCCGTGCGCACCGCTGCTGCCGCGGCCCTGGTGGGGGGTGCGGCGGACGTGAGGGCGTTCCTCGACGAGAAGCTGCCGGCGGCTCGGGCCGAGGACAACAGGTTCACGCTCACCCAGTCCCTGGTCACGGCGGGCAGGGCAACGCGCGAAGGCATCGGCGCGGCGCTGTCGGGCGGCACGGCGGCGGTCGAGACCTTCCTCAAGGGCGGGTTCCAGACCGCGGTGCGCGAGGACCTGAAGGTCGCCGTGACCACGGTCATGGCCCACGGTGGTCGTGCCGTGAAGCGGGATGCGTCCGCTGCGCTGGCGGCCGATCCGGACTTCGCGTTGCGCGCCTTCCTCAGCGGCGGCCAGTTCACCGCTCGTGAGGAGGACGAGCGGGTGCAGGTGACGTCCGTCCTCGTGACGGCGGCGTCACCGCAGGTGCGGGAGTACGCGCAGCGGGCACTGGACGACGGGACGCCGCGGGCGATCCGGTGGTTCCTCGAAACGGGCCAGTACATCGCCCGGGCCCGTGACGAGGAGACCGCGACGATCCAGCAACTGGTCAAGGTCGTGGAGACGGAGGGGCAGCGCGCCGGCCTGAAGACCGACGAGGCCGTCGAGCTGTCGCAGCAGGCGGTCAAGGCTGCCGAGAAGGCGAAGGAGGCGGCGCTGGAGGCCAAGGCCGAGGCCGAAGCCGCCGAACAGGACGTCCAGCGCTCCGCCGGGGCGGCGAACAAGGCGGCGCAGGCGGCCCGGGGCGCGGCAGCCGCCGCGGCGACCGCTGTGTCGGCCTCGCGCACGGCGCAGGCAGCCGCGCAGCGTTCGGTGGCGGCCGCACAGGCCGCCGCCGCAGCGGCCGCAGCGGCGGGACACGCCGCGGCTCGGGCGTACCAAGCCGCGATCGGGGCCTCCAAGGACGCAGCGATGGCGGATGCGGCCCGTGCGGCGGCGCAGGCTGCCACGGCCATGGTCGCGTTCGTCCGTACTGTGGCTCAGAAGGCCGACCTCGCGGCCGCGGCTGCCGAAGCGGCGGATTCCGCGACGCGGCCAACAGTGCCGCCGATCACGCCGCGAAGGCGGCCGCGGCCGCTGTGGAAGCGGCGAACCATGCCGGCCAAGCGGTCGACTACGCCGACCGGTCGACGGCGGCAGCCAATGCGGCCGTCGAGGCGGCGAACAAGGCCGCCGACGCCGTCGACAAGGCACGTGCGGTCGAACAGACGGCTCGTGAGGCCGAGACGGCCAGGCTGGCCGAGGAGACCGCCGAGGCGATCGAGCGGGCGCGGCTCGAGGCGAGCGCGGAAACGAAGCAGCTCGAACGGTACGACCGGGAGCGGACGCAGGAGGCACGCCTGTCCGAGGAGCTGTTCGCGCTCATCGGCTCCGCGGAGTCGGCGCTGAAGGCCGGCAGGACCGCGGATGCCGTGGCGGCCGGACGCAAGGCAGCGATCCAGTTCATCGGGCGGGCGGGAACGTGGACGCGGGAGGCGGCGGAGTTCGCGCTCGCCGGCTCGGACGAGGATGTCGTCCACTGGATCGACGCCGACCGCCTCATCGCTCTCCACCAGGACAACGTCGAGAACCTCGCTGCCATGGCGGCGATTTCGACCAGGAAAGTGGCCCTGGCTGCCGTGGAGGTGCTCAAGACCGAGGACCCCGCGAAAGTGAAGGCGTTCCTCGAGAGCTCAAGTCAGTGCACGGAGTGCGGACCGACGATTCCGGCAACACCCACCTCGCGATGACCGCCGAGAACGACCGCGTCGAATACGACATCCCCGCAAAGACCTGGGAAGGGGTCGGCGAGTCCGTCGACGGCCGCGAACACATCCTGGTCGAAATCCGCATCACCAAGTAGTCCGCGCCGCCTTGTGACGAGGACCGCACGGCGACCGCGGCACCCTCGCGATCCGCGTCGAGCTTCACGTCACCGGCCGACCACCGGTCCCGCACACAGCACGACCGACTCCGACGCACACCCCACCGCATCCTGTTCCTGAAGGAAACCGCACATGTCTGCACTCCGTCCGCGCACCGCGCGGATATCGGGCCTGCTCGTCACTGCGACCGCGGTCGCCGCGGGCCTCGTTCCCGCCGGCTCCGCCCACGCGTCTCCGGCCCGGAGGTGGCGGCCGGCCAGCACGCCTCCGTCGTCAAGCTGAACATCGGCGACGAGGCGAACGGCCGCGGATGTACCGGCTCCGTCGTCGACGTCTCCTGGGTCCTGACCGCCGCGAGCTGCTTCGCCGCGACGCCCGGTACTACGGTGCCGGCCGGTGCGCCCGTGCTCAAGACCACTGTGACCCTCGGCGACGGCCGGCGCGTCGACGTCTCCGAGCTCGTCCCCCGCACCGACCGGGATGTCGTCCTGGCCCGCCTCGCCACTCCCGCCGGCGGCACCGCGCGCATCAAGCAGGCGAACGCCGCCCCGGCAGCCGGCGCCGATCTGACCGCCGTGGGCTACGGACGGACCAGGACCGAGTGGGCGCCCGGCAAGGCCCACACCGGCGCGTTCACCCTCAACACCTCCGACGCCACCTCCCTGACCATCACGGGGAAGGGCACCGACTCCCTCTGCAAGGGCGACACCGGCGGCCCGCTGCTGAACGCCGCCGGTGAGCTGGTCGGCGTCAACAGCCGGTCCTGGCAGGGCGGCTGCCTCGGTACCGACCCTGCGGAGTCCCGCACCGGCGCCATCGCGGTACGCACCGACGACCTCGGCGGTTGGATGGAGGAGACGGCACGACGTTCCCTCGCACAGGGTGGCCTGAACGGTGACGGCCGCTCCGACGCGGTCATGGTCTACCACCACGCCGACGGCTCCGTCGCCTTCTACAGCTCCCTCGCCAAGACCGACGGCGGTTTCGGCGACTCCACCGCCGGCTACACCGTCCCCGCCAACAGCTGGGACCGCAACGCCATGAGGCTGATCACCGGCGACTTCAACGGCGACCACCGCACCGACATGGGCATGATGTACCGCCACGCAGACGGCACCATCAAGATGTACACCGGCCTCGCCAACACCGCCGGACTCATCCAACCCTTCACCAGCAGCTACACCACCCCCGCCACCGCCGGCTGGGACTGGAACGCCATCCAGCTGCACTGACCCTCTCGCCGGACACGGTGCCACCACCCCCCGTCTCCCGCCTCGGCGCCCCTCGGCGCCAAGGCGGGACGGTCGTCCCGGCCGCTGCCGGGGCGGCGAAGGGGTTGGCACGCGGGGCCGACGGAACCGGGTAACGTCTTTGTCATGTTCTTCCAGACGCCGATGTACGAGTGAGAGCGCGACGGGCCGCCTGACGTCCTTCGACGTCGCCGCGCCCGTACCCCACCGATGAATCCGTAGATCACTTCACATCACCACCGGGAGAACCCGTGTCCGACAGCAAGAACATCAACAACCCCGTGGGCCAGGGCGGCGGCCAGCGCAAGAGGCTGTCCCGCACCGAGCGGCAGAACAACGGTCCGCACCGCAACCTGGACCGCCAGGGTGCCGCCGCCCAGAAGGCGGAGCTGGTGCGCAAGATGCGCGAGAAGGCACGCGCGGCCGAGGAAGCCGGACAGTCGAGCGACGACACCGCACGGAGCTGACGCACCGCCGCCGCAGGACGGCACCGCACGGGGCAGCCGCGGATCCGGCAGCCCCGTCACCCCCAGCGGTTCAGCGCACCCTTCCCCTGGGCTTCAGGTGGGTGGGGGGCAGTGCCGGCGCCGGGATCGGGGGGCCGTCGTAGCCCTTGACCTCGCCGTAGCGGGTGCCCTCCATCCAGTCGTGGCGGAACTGCTCGATCTCCTCGTGGGAGCGGCCGATCCAGTTCCAGAACATCACGATCTCCTCCTCGAACGGCTCGCCGCCCAGGAGCATCAGGCCCGCGTCCGAGGCTGCGCGCAGCGGGAGTTCGGTGCGGCCGCAGCCGAGGTAGAGCATGGATCCCGGGAGGACCGGGACGCCGTCGACGTGGGCCTCGCCGGACATGGACAGGACCGCGTACTCGAAGTCGGGGTCCAGGGGGAGCCGGGCCTCGGTGCCCGCCGCCAGGGCGATGTCCGCGCCGACGATCGGGGTGTACGCGGTGCCGGGCGAGGTGGCCGTGTCGAGGGTGCCCAGGATCACGGTGGCGCTCAGGCCGGGGGCGGTCACGTGCGGCAGCTCGGCGTGGTGCTGGAAGTGCGGCTCCACGTCGCGGTGGGCGTCGGGGAGGGCCACCCACAGCTGGGCGCCGTGCAGGAACCGGCCGTGCGTGCGGGGGCTCTCCTCGGAGTGGCTGATCCCGCGGCCCGAGGTCATCAGGCCCAGCTCGCGCGGCCGGATGGTCTGCAGGCTGCCGACGCTGTCGCGGTGGAGCACCTCCCCGGCGTGGAGCCAGCTCACCGTCTGGAGGCCGGAGTGGGGATGGGGCGCAACCTGCATGCCGGGTTCGCCCGCGATGTCGTCCGGGCCGTAGTGGTCGACGAAGCACCAGGCGCCCACCATGCGGCGCCCCAGGTTCGGCAGGAGTCGGCGGACCTCGGTGGATTCCCCGAGCTTGACCGTGCGCGGGCTGAGGAGCTCGCGCACGGGTTCGGCCACGACGAAGCCGCGGCCGCCGCAGGCGGAGAGAGCGGGCTGGCGATCAAGATTGCTCATGCGGACCAACTTAGTACCGCCGCGGGCGCCGTGTTCCGTGGAATGCCAGGCTCCCCTCCCGTGTTGGAGGGGGCGGACGCAGCACCCGAGCAGCGGAAGGAACCCGATGGACGCGCCGACGACGTACTACGAGCAGGGGACGGCAGCCGAGCGCTGGGCGCGCGCCCGGCTCTTCTTCGACGCGAAGGAGTACGCGACGGCCGCGAAGGTGCTGGACGCGCTGGCCGCCGAGGTCCCCGAGCAGCTCGCCCCCCGGCTGCTGCTGGCCCGCGCCTACTACCACTCCGCGCAGCTCTCGCGCGCCGAGCAGGAGCTCCGCGCGATTCTGGAGCGCTGGCCGGTGGAGGACTACGCGCAGCTGCTGCTCGGCCGCACCCTGGAGCGTCGGGGCCGCGCCGCGGAGGCGGCGCCGTACCTGCGGCTGGCCGCGGCGATGGCCGGCGACTTCCCCGAGTAGCGGCCGGGTCCGCCGCTCTTCCCGGCACGCGCGCACGCCGTCCGGCCCCTCCCGCCGCGCGTGCGTGCGGGGGCGGGGGGCCGGCTCGGTTAGCCTGGGGGCACGATGAACCGTCTGACCACGCCTTTCGGCTCCCACGAGCTCACCCGCTTCCCCGCCGACCCGCGCGACCGCCTCCGGGCCTGGGACGCCGCCGACGAGTACCTGCTGCGCCACCTGGACGCCGGTACGGGCGAGCGCGGCCCCGTGGACCTGGCCGGCGCCGGGCAGGTCACCGTGCTCGGGGACCGCTGGGGGGCGCTGGTGACGGCGCTGGCCGCGTACCGGCCGGCCCAGATCACCGACTCCGCCCTGACCCGGGCCGCCACCGAGGCCAACCTGGCGCGCGCCGGGGTGGCCGAGGGCACGGTCACGCTGCTGACCACGCAGGACGCGCCGCCGCAGCGGATCGACGTGCTGCTGGTGCGGGTGCCCAAGAGCCTGGCCCTGCTGGAGGACCAGCTGCTGCGGCTCGCCCCGCACGTCCATGCGGGCACGGTCGTGGTCGGCACCGGCATGGTCAAGGAGATCCACACCTCCACGCTGAACCTCTTCGAGCGGATCCTCGGCCCGACCAGGACCTCCCTCGCCGAGAAGAAGGCCCGGCTGATCTTCTGCACCCCGGATCCCGCGGTCACGGCGGCCGCGACCGCCGCCGCGCCGGCCGGCGGCGGCTGGCCGCTCACGTACACGCTGGACGGGGACGCCGGCTCGGGGGCCGGGCTGACCGCGGTCAACCACGCGGGGATCTTCTGCGCGGACCGCCTCGACGTCGGCACCCGGTTCTTCCTGCAGAGCATCCCGACCAACACGGACGGCGCCCGCGTCGTCGACCTGGGCTGCGGCAACGGCATCGTCGGCACGGCGGTCGCGGTCGCCGACCCGGGCGCGGAGGTCGTCTTCGCGGACGAGTCCTACCAGGCGGTGGCCTCCGCCCGGGCCACGTACGAGGCGAACGTCCGGCGCGGCTCCCGCGACCGGGCCGAGTTCCTCGTCGGCGACGGGCTGTCGATGCTGCCGGCCGGATCGGTGGACCTCGTCCTGTGCAACCCGCCGTTCCACTCGCACCAGGCCATGACGGACGCGACGGCGCTGCGCATGTTCGCGCAGTCGCGGCGGGCGCTGCGGCCGGGGGGCGAGCTGTGGATCGTCGCCAACCGCCACCTCGGCTACCACACGCACCTGCGCCGCCTCTTCGGCAACAGTGAAGTCGCCGCGAGCGAGCCGCGGTTCGTGGTCCTGCGGGCCGTGAAGCGGGAGAAGCGCCAGCGCCCCATGTGACCAGCCGGTACGTCCTACACTCGGCCGCGTGAGCAGCCTGGTGCGGGACGACGTGGACGGCGCGGACGGCGTGGACGGCGAGAGCGGCCAGGAGGGCCGGGAGGGCGGCGGCGCCGCTGCGGTTCCGGGCCGCTACCGCCGGGAGGAGCTGGCGCTGGCGGCCGGCGTCAAGGTGCGCAACCTGCGCTACTACCAGGAGCGCGGGCTGCTGCCGCCGCCGCGCCGGGAGGGCCGGATCGCCTGGTACTCCGAGGACCACCTGACCCGGCTGCGTCTGATCAGCGATCTGCTCGGGCGGGGTTACACGGTCAACGGCATCGGGGAGCTGCTGCACGCGTGGGAGGCGGGCGGGGGCCTGTCCCAACTGCTGGGCCTGGAGCGGGCGATGACCCGGGACTGGGTTCAGGAGGACCCGGTCACCATGACCCTGGCGGAGCTGGCCGAGCTGTTCGGGCCGGCGGCGACGGCCGAGGACACCCGGCGGGCGGCCCGGCTGGGGTACGTACGCATCGACGGGGACCGGGTCACGCACCGGAGCCGGCGGCTGCTGGAGGCGACGCTCACGCTGGTGCGGCAGGGCGTGCCGCTCGCGGAGATCCTCGACGCGGGGGACCTCGTCCAGACACAGGCGGCGGCGCTCGCCGACCGGTTCGTCGGACTGTTCCGGCGGCATGTGATCGGCCCGGACGGGCTGGAGCACCTTTCGGCCACGCAACTGGATCACATCAGCAGCGCGGCGGCGGCGCTGCGTCCGGTGGCCGGCGAGGTCGTGGCCACGGAATTCGCCCGCGCGATGGCCCGGAGGATGGAGGACGAGGTCGCCGAACTCCTGGGCACGGAGCGGTAGGCGGGACGGGACCGACGGGTAGGACTCGGCCGAAACGGTACGCCCGAGCAACCTTGCCAACCCCTATTGGCACTCTTACATTCAACTCGTCGGTAACAACGGTGCACAGCCGAAATAAGGGACGATCCCCATGACCGATTCCCCGCACTTATCGGACGTATCCGGCCCGCCCGGCAGTGCTGCCTCGGCCCCCGACGAGGGTGCCGGCCGGGTCCGTTGGCGTCGCTTCGCCGTCCTGACCCTCCCCGCCGTGGCCGTGACCGCCGGCCTCGGCATCGCCCTCGCGCAGGGCGCGCTCGCCGCCTCCTTCGCCGTCTCCGGCCAGCAGTTCAAGGTCGCGGCGTCGAGCCTCGACGGCGAGGGCTTCGCCCAGTACGGCAGCATCGACGTCAACGCCCGCCAGGAGCTGATCCCGGTGGCGGTCACCGCCATCAAGGAGGCCCGCCTGCACAACCTGTGCCAGTCGGTCGTGACCTCGCTCCCCCTGGTCGGCGACATCTCGCTCAACCTCACCGCCGGCAAGAACGCACCGGTCGAGGCGAGCAACCTCTTCGTCGACGCCACCCAGCTCTCCGGCAACGCCGTCTTCACCAACATCGAGATCGGCCGCGACGCCTCCACCCTCGACAAGGGCCCGGCGGAGGCCGTGGGCATGCAGGACCTGTTCGCGCAGCAGGCGGACACCGTCAGCATCACCGATCTCCAGCAGACCGCGTGGGCGACCAACGCGGGCACGTTCAAGCTCTCCGGGCTGAGCATGGGCATCAGCAAGGGCAAGAAGGAATGCTTCTGAGCCGCTGGCGGCGGTGGCGGCGCACCAGGCCGTTCTGGGGCGGGCTCTTCGCCGTCCTCGCCGGAGCCGAGATATGCGTCCTGCCGCTGGCACCGCTGAAGGTCATGCTCCAGCAGGGCGTGGCGGGCATCCCGTCGGTCCTCATGGGGATCGTCATGATCGTGCTCGGTCTCACCGCCTGGTTCGCCCCCGCCCAGCGCGGCCTCGCCGGGGTCCTCACCACGCTCATCGCGACCGCCGCGCTGGTGCTGTCCAACCTCGGCGGGTTCCTGATCGGCACCCTGCTCGGCATCCTCGGCGGCGGCCTGATGTTCGCCTGGCAGCCGTACGCCGCCCCGCACCCCGCGTCAGCGCAGGACGCCGCGTCCACGCAGGGCACCACGTCCGCGCAGGGCACGCCCGCGGGGGGCTCCCCCACACCCCCGCAGGCACCCTCTCCGTCCCCTCCCACCCCCGCACCCGCTCCCCCCTCCGCCCCGCACCACGATCCCCAAGGAGCACAGCCATGAGCCGAAAGCGCACCGCGCTCGCCCTCGGGATGGCAGCCGCCGGAGTGCTGTCGGTGGCCTCGGCCACCGCCACCGCCACCGCCGTGCCCCGGCCGGTCGCCGGGTCGACGACCGTCACCCCGGCCGGCCACTCCTTCAAGGCCACCCTCAGCGGGAAGGCCACCCTCAAGGCCGGCGCGGTCACGGTGACCTGCACGGTCTCGGTCACCACCGGCGCCGTCCCGGCCGCCCCCGGCAACCAGAACCCCGCCGGACCGGTGTCGTCCCCGATCACCCCGCCGACGTACAGCTCGTGCACCGCCAGCCTCCCGGGCGTGACCCCGACGGTCACGACCAGCGGCGCCTGGTCGGTGTCGATGCAGTACGGCTCCCCCGTCACCGCCACCATGACGGTCCCGGCCGGCGGGCTCGTCCTGCAGACGAGCGGCCTGGCCAACTGCACGGTCACCGCCGCGCCCTCCGGCCCGGCCAACGTCTCCGGGACCTGGGCCAACGGCGCCCCGCCGAGCCTGACCTTCACGAACGCCACCGTGCCGGTGACGGTCACCGGCGGCTTCGGCTGCCCGACCAGCGCCACGACGTCCACCTTCAACGCCGTCTACAAGATCACCGACACCACCGACCCGGCCCAGCAGATCACCGTCGGCCCCTGACCCCCGGCCGGCCCGCGCACGGGCGGGCCCGCCCGCCCCGGACCTCCCGGGGGCGGGCGGGCCCGGCCTGGCGTACGTCAGGGGCCCGCCGGCCCACGGCGCTAGCCCCGGTAGGCCTCCAGGAGCCTCAGCCACACCTCGCTGATCGTCGGGAACGACGGAACCGCGTGCCACAGCCGGTCGACCGGCACCTCCCCGGCGACCGCGACGGTGGCCGCGTGCACCAGCTCGGCCGCGCCCGGCCCGACGAAGGTGACGCCCAACAGCACCTCCCGGTCCAGGTCGACGACCATCCGGGCGCGCCCGCGGTAGCCGTCGGCGTACAGCCCGGCCCCCGACACCTTCCCCATCTCGTAGTCCACGGCGCGGACCCGGTGGCCGGCCCGTTCGGCCTCGGCGAGGGTGAGGCCCACCGCCGCCGCCTCCGGGTCGGTGAACACCGCCTGCGGCAGGGCCCGCCGGTCGGCGGTCGCCGCGTGCGCACCCCACGGGCCGTCGTCCAGTTCGGGGGTGCCGGCCGCGCGGGCGGCGATGGCCGCGCCCACGATCCGGCCCTGGTACTTGCCCTGGTGGGTGAGGAGGACGCGGTGGTTGACGTCGCCGACCGCCCACAGCCAGTCGTGCCCCGGCACCCGGCAGCTCTCGTCCACGTCGATCCAGTCGCCCGGCGTCAGCCCGACGGTCTCCAGCCCCAGGTCGTCGGTCCGCGGCGCGCGGCCGGTCGCCATCAGCAGCTCGTCGCCCTCCACGATCTCGCCGCCCTCCAGCACCACCCGGACCGGCCCGGCCGGCCCGTCGCGGACGACCGCTTCGGCCGAGACGCCGGTACGGACCTCCGCGCCGGCCTCGCGCAGCGCGTCCGCGACCATTTCCCCGGCGAAGGGCTCCATCCGCGGCAGCAGCCCGGAATCGCGCGCCAGCACGGTGACCTTGGAGCCGAGCGCCTGCCAGGCCGTCGCCATCTCGGCGGCCACCACCGAGCCGCCGACGATCACCAGCCGGCCCGGCACCTCCCGGGCGGAGGTGGCCTCGCGACTGGTCCACGGCCGGGCCCCGGCGATCCCGGGCAGCGGCGGGATGACGGCGCGGCTGCCGGTGGCGACCACCACGGCGTGCCGGGCGGAGAGGACGTGGTGCTCGCCCTCGGCGCCTTCGACGACGACCTTGCGGGTCCCGGCGAGGCGGCCGTGGCCCCGGTAGGTGTCAGCGCCGATCGAGTTCAGCCAGTCGACCTGGCCGTCGTCCTTCCAGTTCCCGGTCCAGTAGTCGCGGTGCGCGAAGACCGCCTGTGGGTCGAGGCCGCCCGTGACGGCACCCGCCAGCCCGGGCACCCGGCGGGCGTCCGCCCTGGCCAGCGCGGGGCGCAGCAGCGCCTTGCTGGGGACGCAGGCCCAGTACGAGCACTCGCCGCCGATGAGCTCGGCCTCCACGAGGGCGGTGCTGAGCCCGGCGGCACGGGTCCGGTCCACGACGTTCTCGCCGGCCGGCCCGCCGCCGAGGACCACGACGTCGTACTCCACCTCTTGCGCCATGCGCGCCTTCCCAGGGGTGTCGGGGCCGGTGATCGGGGTGGTCCCCCGGCCGGTCCCCGTCACACTAGCCCTGGTCCTGCTCCGCGGCGGCGATCTTCGCGCGGACTTCGTCCATGTCGAGGGCGCGGGCCTGCCCGATGAGGTCCGTCAGGGCCGGCTCCGGCAGCGCGCCGGGCTGGGCGAAGACGGCCACCCGGTCCCGGACGATCATCAGGGTCGGGATCGAGGTGATCGCGAAGGCCGCGGCCAGCTCCTGCTGGGCCTCGGTGTCCACCTTCGCGAACACCAGGTCGGGATTGGCCTCGGAGGCCTTCTCGTACACCGGGGCGAACTGCAGGCAGGGCCTGCACCAGCCCGCCCAGAAGTCGATCAGCACGAACGGGTTCTCGCTGACCGTTCGGTCGAAGTTCTCTTTGGTGAGCTCGACGGTAGCCACGTTTCCAGACCTCCTGATTGGCTCGTACGGTCCTTGAACGAACGACCCGCCCCGCGCATTCCGGCCAGGGGCCGAAGGGGGGACGGGCGCCGACGGACGGACGCACCGGCTGGTGCACTAGAACGGGTGCCCGGCCGGAGCGGACCGCAGCGTGCTCCAGCGCAGCTCGGTGAACGCGTCGAGGTTCGCCTCGCCGCCGAAGCGGACCCCGGTGCCGGAGGCGGCGACCCCGCCGAAGGGGGCCACGGCCTCGTCGTTCACCGTCTGGTCGTTGACGTGCGCGATCCCGGTCGGGATCCGCGCGGCGAGCTCCAGACCGTGCGCCGCGTCCCGGGTGACGATGCCGAGGGAGAGGCCGTACGGGCCGGCCGAGGCCAGTTCCACCGCCTCGTCCTCCGTCGCGAAGGACCGGACGGGCGCCACCGGCCCGAAGACCTCCTCCGCGTACGCGGGCGTGTCGTCGCCGACGCCGGCCAGTACGGTCGGCCGGTAGAACAGGTCCTCGTGGGTGCCGCCGGCCACGAGCTTCGCGCCCTGCTCCGCGCTGGCCCCGACCAGCGCGTGGACCCGGTCGAGCTGGGTGCGGTCGATCAGCGGCCCCAGGTGCACCTGCTCCCGGTACGGGTCCCCCACCGCCAGCGACTCGGCGCGGGCGGCGAGCCGCTCGACGTACTCGTCGTACAGGGAGGCGTGGACGAGGTGCCGGCCGGTGGTCATGCATATCTGGCCCTGGTGGAAGAAGGACCCCCAGGAAGCCTGGGCCACGGCGGCCTCGACGTCCGCGTCGCGCAGGACGAGCAGGGCGGAGTTGCCGCCCAACTCCAGGTGCAGCCGCTTGAGGTGACGGCCGGCCAGTTCGCCGACGGCCCGGCCGGAGGCCGTGGACCCGGTGAACGACACGACCCGCACGAGGGGGTCGGCGACCACTGCCGCCCCGGTGTCGGGGCCGCCGGGCAGCACCTGGAGCAGCCCGGCGGGCAGACCGGCCGCGGCGAACACGGCGGCGAGCGCGAGGCCCCCGCACACGGCGGTCCGGTGGTCCGGCTTGAGGAGTACGGCGTTGCCGAGGGCCAGTGCCGGGGCGACGGAGCGGATCGACAGGATCAGCGGGGCGTTGAACGGGGCGATCACCCCGACCACCCCGGCCGGGACCCGGCGGGTGAAGGAGAGCCGGGGAGCCTCGCTCGGCAGCACCTGCCCGGCGGGCCGGGAGGCCAGGGCCGCGGCCTCGTAGCACTCCTGGGCGGCGACGTGCAGCTCGAAGTCCGCCTTGCCGGGTATGGAGCCCGACTCGCGGACCAGCCAGTCGCGCAGCTCCGCGGCGTGGGTGGTGAACAGGTCGCCGGCCCTGCGCAGGACGGCGGCCCGCTCGGTGTGCGGGGCCGGGCCCCAGTCCTGCTGCGCCGCCCGGGCCCGCGCGGCGGCCTCCGCGACGTCGGCGGGTGCGGCCAGGTCGACGGTGGCGAGGGTGCGGCCGGTGGCGGGCTCGACGACCGGCGCGGTACCGCCGGTGAGGGTCGGCCCGTCCTGCCAGAGCGTCGGTTCGAGGAGCGGCATGGCGCGGTGCCTCCGGAGGGGTCGGCGGAACGGCTGGCGGCGGGGGGCGGCGGCAGAGCAGCACGCGCCATCGTGCCAGACCGCCAGGCACCACATCTGTTCAGTTATTGGGCAGTTGAGGCCCGCGTTGACCGGAAACGATCGCTGCGGGCCCGTCGCTGCTCAGCGCTCCAGGACCAGCGCGATGCCCTGTCCGACCCCGATGCACAGCGCCGCGATGCCCTTGCCGGAGCCCGCCGCGGCCAGCTGGTGCGCCACCGACCCGGCGAGCCGGGCGCCCGAGGCGCCGAGCGGGTGCCCGATCGCGATGGCCCCGCCGCGCGGGTTGACGACCGCCGGGTCCAGCTCCGGCCAGGCGGCGAGGCAGCCCAGCGCCTGCGCCGCGAAGGCCTCGTTCAGCTCCATGACGGAGAGGTCGGCCAGGCCGGTGCCCGCCTTGGCGAGGGCCCGCTGCACGGCCTCGACGGGGCCCAGCCCGAACAGCTGCGGCTCGATCCCGGTCACCGCGGAGGCGCTGATGCGGGCCAGCGGCTCCCGGCCGGTGGCCGCCAGGCCCGCCTCGTCGGTCAGGAGCAGCGCTGCGGCGCCGTCGTTGAGCGGGGAGGCGTTCGCGGCCGTGACGGTACCGCTGCCGTCGGTCCGGAAGACCGGCTTGAGGCGGGCCAGCGCCTCCGGGGTGGACCCCTCGCGGATGCACTCGTCGCGGACGAGGTCGACGTCCGGGTACGGCACGACCTCCTCGTCGTACAGTCCGGCCGACCAGGCACCAGCCGCCTTGCGGTGGCTGTCCAGCGCGAACAGGTCCTGCGCCTCGCGGGTGATGCCGTGCTTCTCCGCGATGAGTTCGGCACCCTCGCCGAGGGAGACGGTCCACTCCTCGGGCATCCGCGGGTTGGTCATCCGCCAGCCGAGCGCGGTCGACCACATCTGCTGGTGGGTGGCGGGGAAGGGGCGCTCCGGCTTCTGCACCACCCAGGGCGCGCGGGTCATCGACTCCACGCCGCCCGCGATGGCGACGGACGAGTCGCCCAGGGCGATGGACCGGGCGGCCTGGATCACCGCTTCGAGGCCCGATCCGCACAGCCGGTTGACGGTGACGCCGGGCACGGTCACGGGCAGTCCCGCGAGGAGCACCGCCATGCGGGCCACGTCCCGGTTGTCCTCGCCGGCGCCGTTGGCGTCGCCGAAGACGACGTCGTCGATCCGGGCCGGGTCGAGGGAGGGCGTACGGTCCACCAGCGCGCGCACCACGTGCGCGGCGAGGTCGTCCGGGCGGACCCCGGCGAGGGCGCCGCCGAACTTGCCGATCGGGGTGCGGACGGCGTCGACGACGTACACGTCGCGGACGGTGCGGATGCTCATCGCGTCTCTCCTGGGCGGATCCGTGCGGGCGGCGGCGGGACGGTGCCGCCGTCGGCACCGGGCACGACGCCGGGCGCGCCCAGTGGGGCGCGCCCGCAGTCTCCGTCCGCCGGTCACCGCCTGTCAACGGCGGCAGGGGGCGGGGTGGCACGGCGTGCCGGGGCCGGGTCGGCCGGGCCCGCGGCGCGGGACCAGGTGGATCGGGTGGATCGGGTGGATCAGGTGGAATCGCGGCGGACGGCGGTGGCGGCCACCGGGCCGTGCCGGTCGGGGGTCTCCTCAGGCTCCCGTACCGCCCGGTCCACGAGCTCCGCGAGGTGGTCACCGGTCGGCATCTCGAACCGCACGGTGCTCAGCCGGGGCCGCAGCAGCCGGCCGAGGAGCAGGTCGCCCGCCCCGATGACGGCGACGTCCTCGGGGATCCGCAGCCCCTCGTCCAGCAGGGCGCGCATGAGCAGCATCGCGTACTCGTCGTCGTACGCGAACACGCCGTCCAGGCCGAGGGTGCGCCAGCGGGCGGCGAGCTCCGCGGCGGACTCCTCGGTGTAGGCCATGGTGAGGGGCACGACCGGGGGCACGGCCGGGGGCACGGCCGAGCGGACGGCCGAGCGGGCTCCCTCCAGGCGGGCCGCGGCGGACAGCGCCGGACCCTCCTCCGCCGGGACGACCACGCCGATCCGCCGGCGGCCGCGTTCCAGCAGGTGGGCGGCGGCCCGGGCACCCACCTCGGCCTGGTCCGTGATCAGGGCGTGCGCCCCGGGGACCCGTGCCGGGCCCATCGTGATCACTGCGCGGGCCCCGGCCCGCTTGAGGGTGCCCACGTTGTGGGCCGACGGCGTGATCCGCCCGAGGCAGACCACGGCGACGGGACGCAGCTCCGCCCAGGCGCGGGCCGCCTCGTCACCGCTGAGGCCGAGGCTGCCGTACTGGACCACCGTGTAGTCGAGGCGGCGCAGCGCCCGCTGGAGCTCGTTGAGGAAGCCGCTGTGCAGCGGGCCGACGGGGCCCTCGGAGGCGGGCAGCAGCACGATCCGGGTGTGGCCGGCGCGCAGGCTGCGCGCGGCGGCGTGCGGCACGTACCCGAGCTCCTCGGCGGCCCGGCGGACCCTGCGGCGGGTCGGTTCGCTGATGCGGACCGCTTCGGCGTTGTTGAGGACGTACGAGACCGTCGCGCGCGAGACCCCGGCAAGGCGGGCCACGTCGGCGCTGGTGGGCGCGGACGGCGGCGTCGGCGCCGCGAGGGACGGCTTCGGCGGCTTCGGCGGCTTCGGTGACTGTGTCATCGCCGTGGCATCCTTCCAGACCGGTTGCGGCCGGGGTCGGGCATGTGGCCGGATGTGGGCCCGCACGGCGGCGCCCCTGCATCGCCCCCGGGAGCGGACCCGCCGCTGCTCCCGCGGGTGCCGGTACCGCGGCCCGGTGGTCGCGGGGCTCTGGCGCGATCACGCCCCTCCCGGACCGGTGGTGGCGACAATGCCCGTGTATCGCAAGCCCGTTCGGAACTGGAAGGAATCGGCGGCATGCAGTTGCACACCCGTACCTGGGGCGAGGGCGACCGGCTGGCCCTGCTCATCCACGGCATCATGTCCGACCACCGGACGTGGCGGCGCGTCGGGCCCGCCCTCGCCGAACGCGGCTACCGGGTCATCGCCGTCGACCTGCGCGGGCACGGCGCCAGCGGGCGCGGCACGTACGGCCCGGACGTCTTCGCGGACGACGTCGTCGAGACCCTGCCCACCGGGGCTGAGCTCGCCGTCGGCCACTCGCTCGGCGCGCTGACGCTGTCCCTGGCCGTCGACCGGCTCCGGCCGCAGCGGGCGGTGTACTCCGATCCGGCCTGGGGGCTGGCCGGCGCCATGCAGGGCGTCAACCTGGGGTTCCTCGCCCAGTTCAAGCACGCACCGCGGGAGCAGGTGAAGGCGCTCAACCCGCGCTGGGAGGAGGAGGACGTCGACAACGAGCTGGCAAGCCTGGCCGTGTGGGACGAGGCGACGGCCGAGGGCCTGGCCCCGCTGGTCGACGCGGACCTGCTGCCGGACGCGCCCGTGGTGCCCTCGCTGGTCCAGCTCGCCGACCCCAGCCTCTTCCTGTCGGCGGAGCAGGTGGCCGAGCTCCAGAAGCGCGGTTTCGAGACACGTACGGTCGCGGGCGCCGGACACACCGTCCACCGCGACGACTTCGCCGGGTTCATGGCCTCGTTGGAGGGATGGGTCTAACTCTAGGGAATCGATGACCTCTGGCGTTACCGTCGGTTCTACTGATCGGTAACGGGGAGGGGTTGAGGGGCGATGGCCGTCTCATCGGGTACGCAGGCGCCGACCGCCGGCCTGGCTGCCATGGCGCAGGAACTCGCCGAAGGGCGCGTCTCCTCAAGGGAGTCGACGGAGCGGGCGCTGGAGCGGATCGCCGCCGCCCAGCCCCGGCTCAACGCCTTCCGCATCGTCCGCGCCGAGGCCGCGCTGGCCGAGGCCGACGCCGCGGACCGGCGGCTGGCCGCCGGCGAGCGGCTGCCGCTGCTCGGTGTGCCGCTGGCCGTGAAGGACGACATGGACGTGGCCGGGGAGCCGACCGCGTTCGGCTGCGCCGGGGACTTCCCGCCGAAGGCCGCCGACAGCGAGGCGGTACGCCGGCTGCGCGCGGCCGGCGCGGTCGTCGTGGGGAAGACCCAGACGCCGGAGCTGGGGCAGTGGCCGTTCACCGAGGGGCACGCCTTCGGGGCGACCCGCAACCCGTGGAACCCTGACCACACGCCCGGCGGCTCCTCCGGCGGCTCGGCGGCCGCCGTCGCGGCCGGCCTGGTCCCGGCGGCCCTCGGCTCCGACGGCGCGGGGTCGGTCCGCATCCCGGCGGCCTGGACACACCTGGTCGGGGTCAAGCCGCAGCGCGGCCGCATCTCCACCTGGCCCGAGCCGGAGTCGTTCCACGGGCTCACCGTCAACGGGGTGCTCGCCCGCACCGTCGCCGACGCCGCGCTGCTGCTCGACGCGGCGAGCGGCCCGCACCCCCGGGACCGGCACCGTCCGGCCCCGATCACGGCGGTGGCAGCCGCCGCCCGGGCCCCGCGGCGGCTGCGGATCGCCCTGTCCTTCGGCATGGCCTTCACGGCCACCCCGAAGTCCCTCGACCCGGAGGTCCGCGCGGCGGTGGAGCGGCTCGCCGGGCGGCTCGAATCGCTGGGCCACGAGGTGGTCCCGGAGGACCCGCGGTACGGCCAGATCGGCCTGACCTTCGTGCCCCGGGCCGCCACGGGCGTACGGGACCACGCGGCGCGGGTGCCGGACACGGGGCTGCTGGACCCCCGCACGCACGGGGCGATGCGCACGGGCCGGATCCTGGGCGGGCTCCCGCTGCGCGTGTCGCGTCGGGCGGAGTCGTACCTGCGGTGGCGGATCGGGGAGCTCTTCGGCCGGTTCGACGCGGTCCTGACCCCGACGACGGCCACCCCGCCGCTGCGGATCGGCGCACTGGCCGGGCTGAGCACCATGGCCACGGACCGGGCGATGATCGCCGCCTGCCCGTACGCCTGGACGTGGAACGTCCTGGGCTGGCCCGGGGTGAACGTCCCGGCGGGATTCACGACCTCGGCCCTCCCGATCGGAGCCCAACTCCTGGGTCCGGAGTCCTCGGAGCCCGTCCTGCTGAGCCTGGCCGCGCAGCTGGAGGCGGAGGAACGGTGGCAGCGGCACTGGCCGGGGGAGGCGGCCACGGCCTGACGGGCGGCGGGAAACGGGGGGTGGCGTCGCGCAGCCACCACCCCCTGTCCACAAGGGTGTTGGGCCCCCTTGCCGTCATGTCGTCATGTAAGTTCCCATGAGGAACTTACATGACGAGGGGGCAGAGGCGATGGATCAGCAGACCTGGACGGCCGTGGACGCGTACTTCGAGGGACTGCTGGTCCGTGAGGACGATGCGCTCGTCGGCGCCGTCGCCGACTCCACCGCCGCCGGTCTGCCCGGCCACCAGGTCGCACCCAACCAGGGCAAGTTGCTGAACCTCCTCGCCCGCATCCACGGCGCCCGCCGCATTCTGGAGATCGGCACGCTCGGCGGCTACAGCACCATCTGGCTCGCCCGGGCGCTGCCCGCCGACGGAGAGCTGGTGACCCTGGAGGTCGACGAGGCGCGCGCCGACGTCGCCGCCGCGAACCTCGCGCGGGCCGGGCTCGGGGACGTCGTCGACGTGCGGCGCGGGCCGGCCCTCGAACTGCTGCCCGGGCTCCTCGGCAGCGCGCCGTTCGACCTCGTCTTCATCGACGCCGACAAGCCGTCCAACCCGGAGTACCTGGAGTGGGCCGTCAGGCTCACCCGGCCGGGCAGCGTCATCATCGGCGACAACGTCGTCCGTGACGGCGCCGTCGTCGACGCCGACAGCACCGACCCCCGCGTCCAGGGTGTGCGGCGGTTCACCGAACTCATCGCCGAGCACCCGCGGTTGACGGCGACCGCCCTGCAGACCGTCGGCAGCAAGGGTTACGACGGCCTGGTCCTCGCCCTCGTCACCGACTGACTCCCCCACCCCTCCCCCGCCCCCGCGGCGCGCGGGGGCGGTAGCCTCGCGCCCGTGACGGCACACACGCACCACCACCCCGACCCCGTCGAGCAGCCCGGGCGCAGCGGCACCACCGCCACCACCGAGGCGGACCCGGAAGCGATCGGACCGGTACGGACCTCGTACGCCCCCGTCCGCGACGGGGATCCCGACCCGGGCGAGATCGTGTGGACGTGGGTCCCGTACGAAGAGAACGACGGCCGGGGCAAGGACCGCCCGGTGCTCATCGTCGCCCGGGAGACGGGCCGGCCGACGCTGCTCGCCGTACAGCTGTCCAGCAAGCGGCACGACGACGACCGGGAGTGGGTGCCGATCGGGGTCGGGCCGTGGGACCGGGCCGGGCGGGAGTCGTGGGTGGCCGTGGACCGGGTGCTGCGGGTGCACGAGGCGGGGATGCGGCGGGAGGCGTGCGCACTGGACCGCGGCCGGTTCGGGCTGGTCGTGAACCGGCTGCGGGAACGGTACGGCTGGGCGTAGCGGCCCGCCGGACCCGCCTGCGACCTGCCACGGCCCGGCCCGACCCGGCGCGCGCCGCATCCCCTCAGCCCTCCCGCACCGCCCCCGGGCCGGTGGCGGCGCCCCCGCCCTCGCACCCGAAGGCCCGTTCGAACGCCTTCCGCGGTGTCGGATCGCGGTCCAGGACGGCGAAGACCACCCGTTCGAAGACGCCGGCGAAGCGGCCGGCCAGGAGGCCCCGGAAGGCCTCTGCGACGTCCGCCGGGTCGTTGCGGAACACCCCGCAGCCCCATGCGCCCAGCACCAGCCGCGGGTACCCGTGCAGGGCCGCGGTCTCCAGGACGCGCTCCGCGCGCCGGGCCAGCGCGGCCGGGATCTCGGCGGCGCGCTCCGGTTCCTGGCGGCGGATCGTGCCGGCGTTGGGGGCCGGGGAGGTCAGGAAGCCCGCCCTGAAGGGCTCCTCCAGGAGTTCGCCGCGGTCGTCACGGAAGACGGGCACGCCGGGCGAGTGAATCACCCGGTCGGTGTAGAAGGTGCTGCGTTCCGCGCGGTGGACCTCGTAGTACTCGGGAGCCCGGAGCAGCGTCTCGTACAGGGCGGAGGCCCGGCACAGCGCCTCCTCCTGGGCCTTGGCGCCGCGGACGTAGCCGCCCCCGGGATTGCGGGCCGAGGCGAAGTTCAGGACGGCCACCGCGCCCGGGCCGGAGGGGTCCGCGGCGAGCCTACGGGCTGCGACCGTGCTGCTCTCCCCCGTCACCTCGATGGCCGTCCGGTACTGCCTGGCCGGAAGCCGTCCGTCTGGAATGACCTGGTTCGGCCCATATATTCTGGTCTCTGCCCTGGCCTCCGCCAGGGCGGCGGCCAGGGAGACGTGCCGCCCCGTTCGCGTTCGGTACCCACCGGACGCCAGGATCGTCGCGTTCTCCCGCGCGATCTCACGCAGTCTGCTGCTCATCGGGCCATCATCAGTCGCAGTTGGGCACCGGTTCCACTCACATTTGCGCAAACGCGACCGGATTCGGCTCTTCAGCCGGACAAGGACGGGTAGGCATGGTCAGGTCACAGTCCAGGACAGGAGATTCGGCCATGCCCCAGGGCTCATCCCCTCCATCCGCACCGACGTCCGCATCTGCACCACCATCACCCGCACCACCCACCTCGTCTTCACCCGCCCCCTCCCCCATCACCGAGGGCGCCGCCGAGGACCTGGTCCACGGCATCTGCTTCAAGACCGGCCCGCCCCGCGTCCTCGGCGCCGAGCTCGAATGGCTCGTGATGGACGCCGAGCGGCCCGGTGAACCGCTGTCCCCCGACCGGCTGACGGCCGCGCACGACGCGGCCCGCACCCTCCCCCTGCACTCCCGCCTCAGCATCGAACCCGGCGGCCAGCTGGAGCTCAGCTCGGCCCCCGCCGACTCCCTCTCCGCCTGCGTGGACACCCTGCAGGCCGACCTCACCGCCGTACGCAGCACCCTGCGCTCCCAGGGGCTGGTCCTGCGCGGCATCGGCCGAGACCCCCGCAGCCCCGTGCACCGGCTGGTGCACAGCCCCCGCTACGACGCCATGGAGGCGTACCTCGACCGCTTCGGCCCGGCCGGACGGGCCATGATGCGCACCTCCGCCTCCGTACAGGTCTGCGTGGACGCCGGCTACGAGGAGCCGGGCCCGCTCGGCTACGGGCGGCGCTGGCGGCTCGGCCACCTGCTGGGCGCGGTGTTCGTGGCGGCGTTCGCCAACTCCCCGGCGACCGGGGGCCCGTACGCCGGATGGGTGTGTGCCCGGCAGGGGATCTGGCGGGACCTGGACGCCCGGCGGGCGCTCGCCCCGCCGTTGGACGCCAAGCCCCGGTCGGGGTGGGTCCGGCACGCGCTGGACACCGAGCTGATGTGCATGCGGGCGAACGGCAACGGGCCCTGGACGGCGCCCCGCGGCATGACGTTCCGCGACTGGCTGCGCGCCACCACCCCGTCCCCGGCCCTGCCCTCGACGCCGGCCCCCGGCACGCTGCGGGCGCCGACCGCCGAGGACCTCGCGTACCACCTGACCACGCTGTTCCCGCCGGTGCGCCCGCGCGGCCACCTGGAGCTGCGGATGATCGACGCGCAGCCGGGGGACGACGGCTGGCTGGTGCCGGTCGCGGTCGTGCACGCACTGTTCGACGACCCGGAGGCCGCCGAGACCGGGTACCGGGTGGCCAAGGCGCTCGCCGACCGGTACGGGCAGGTGCGCGCGCCCCGCAACCCGCTGTGGCAGTCCGCGGCCCGGTACGGCCTGGCCGATCCGGCGCTGCGGGCGGCGGCAGCCTTCTGCTTCCGCGCGGCGGCGGAGGCGTTGCCCCGGCTCGGGGCGAGCACGCACGTGCAGGACACGGTGGGTGCCTTCATCGAGCGTTTCGTGCTGCGCGGGCGCTGCCCGGCCGACGAGAACGCGTACCAACTCACCGGGACGGGGGCCCGCCCATGACCGCTGAACCGTTCGTGTCCGAATCCGCTGCGCCCGGTGGGCCCGCGGAACTCCGTGAGCGGGCCCTGGCGGCCCTGACCGCGGCCCGGGTCCGCACGGCCGCGCTGACCGACGCGGTGACCGACGAGGACCTGACGGCCCAGCACTCGCCGCTGATGTCGCCGCTGGTGTGGGACCTCGCGCACATCGGGAACCAGGAGGAGTTGTGGCTGCTGCGCCGGGTCGCCGGCCGTGAGGCCATGCACCCGGAGATCGATCCGCTGTACGACGCCTTCGAGCACCCGCGCTCCGAACGGCCGAAGCTGCCGCTGCTCGGGCCCGCCGAGGCCCGCCGGTACACGGCCGAGGTGCGCGGGCGGGTCTTCGACCTGCTGGAACGGACGCCGCTGGAGGGCACCGCGCTGCTCGACTCGGGCTTCGCCTTCGGGATGATCGCGCAGCACGAGCAGCAGCACGACGAGACGATGCTGATCACGCATCAGCTGCGGCGGGGTGCCGCGGTGCTGGCCGCCCCGGATCCGGCGCCGCCGCCGGGGCCGCCGCCGGCCCTGTCCGAGGTGCTGGTTCCGGGCGGCCCGTTCACCATGGGGACCTCTGCGGAGCCGTGGGCGCTGGACAACGAGCGGCCCGCGCACGTCCGGGAGACGGGACCGTTCTGGATCGACACGGTGCCGGTGACGAACGCCGCGTACCAGGCGTTCATCGCGGACGGCGGCTACCTCGACGACCGCTGGTGGGTGCCGGAGGGCTTCGAGCAGATCCGCCGGCACGGGATCGGTGCGCCGCTGTTCTGGTACCGGGAGGCCGGCCAGTGGCTGCGCCGCCGCTTCGGGGTGACCGAGCCGGTGCCGGAGGAGGAGCCGGTCCTGCACGTGAGCTGGTACGAGGCGGACGCGTACGCGCGCTGGGCGGGCCGGCGGCTGCCGACGGAGGCGGAGTGGGAGAAGGCGGCCCGGCACGATCCGGCGACCGGGCGCTCCACCCGCTACCCGTGGGGGGACTCCGATCCGACGCCCGCGCACGCCAATCTGGGGCAGCGGCACCTGCGTCCGGCGCCGGCGGGCAGCTACCCGGCGGGGGCGTCCCCGCTCGGGGTGCGCCAGCTGATCGGCGACGTGTGGGAGTGGACGTCCTCGGACTTCCTGCCGTACCCGGGGTTCCGGGCGTTCCCGTACCGGGAGTACTCGGAGGTGTTCTTCGGGCCGGAGTACAAGGTGCTGCGCGGCGGCTCGTTCGCGGTGGACCCGGTGGCCTGCCGGGGCACGTTCCGCAACTGGGACCTGCCGGTGCGGCGGCAGATCTTCTCCGGGTTCCGGACGGCGAGGGATGCCTGATGTGCCGCCATATCGCCTATGTGGGGCCGGAGGTGCCCCTGGGGCGGCTGCTGAGCGATCCGGAGTACTCGCTCGTCCGGCAGTCGTGGGGGCCGCGGCGGCAGCGCCACGGCACGGTGAACGCCGACGGCTTCGGGGTGGGCTGGTACGCGGAGGGTGATCCGGTGCCGGCCCGCTACCGGCGGGCGGGGCCGATATGGGGGGACCTGACCTTCGCGGACCTGGCCCGGGTGGTGCGGGCCGGGGCGGCGCTGGCCGCCGTACGGGACGCCACGCTGGCGGGGGCGGAGGGGGAGGCCGCAGCCGCCCCGTTCACCGGCGGACGGTGGCTGTTCAGCCACAACGGCGCGATACGGGGCTGGCCGGGCACGGTGGCCCCCCTCGCGGCGGCCCTGCCGCCCGCGGACGTACTGGCGCTGGCCGCGACGACGGATTCGGCCCTGGTCTGGGCGATGGTGCTGCACCGGCTGCGCCGGGGCGACGACCTGGGCACGGCGCTCGCCGAGCCGGTGCGGGAACTCGCGGAGGCCGCGCCCGGTTCCCGACTGAACCTGCTGCTGACCGACGGCCGGTCGATCGCCGCGACGGCCTGGGGGGACTCGCTGTGGTACCTCGCCGATCCGGCCGCCCAGCGCGTCGTGGTGGCGTCGGAGCCGTACGACGACGATCCGCGCTGGCACGAGGTGCCCGACCGGACCCTGCTGACCGCACAACGCACACGGGTCGACCTGACCCCGCTCAAGGAGACCGTCCAGTGAGTGACTTCCAGTTGACCCGCACCCTCGACGAGCACGCCGCCGATTCCGCGCTGCGCGAGGACGTGCTGAACGGGCTGACGCGGTCGCCGAAGGTGCTGCCGCCCAAGTGGTTCTACGACGCCCGCGGCAGCGAGCTGTTCGACGAGATCACCCGGCTGCCGGAGTACTACCCGACGCGCGCCGAGCGGGAGATCCTGCTGGCCCGGGCCGAGGAGATCGCCGCGGTGAGCGGGGCCCGCACCCTCGTGGAGCTGGGTTCCGGTTCCTCGGACAAGACCCGGCACCTGATCGCGGCGATGCCCGCGCTGGACACGTACGTCCCGGTGGACGTGAGTGCGAGCGCGCTGGAGGGCGCGGCGCAGACCCTGCAGGCGGAGCACCCGCAGCTGCGGGTGCGGGCGATGGTGGCCGACTTCACCGAGCCGCTGCGGCTTCCGCAGACGCCCGGGCCGCGGCTGGTGGTGTTCCTCGGGGGGACGATCGGGAACCTGCTGCCGCCGGAGCGGGCGGCGTTCCTGTCCTCCGTACGGGCGATGCTGTCGCCGGGGGACGCGCTGCTGATGGGGACGGACCTGGTGAAGGACGAGTCCGTGCTGGTGGCGGCGTACGACGATGCGCAGGGGGTGACGGCCGAGTTCAACCGGAACGTGCTGGCCGTCATCAACCGGGAGCTGGGTGCGGACTTCCGAGCCGAGGACTTCTCCCACGTCGCCGTGTGGAACCGGGAGCACGAGTGGATCGAGATGCGGCTGCGGGCCCGGTCGGAGCTGGTGGTGAAGGTCCGGGCCCTGGATCTGCTGGTGCCGTTCGAGGAGGGTGAGGAGATCCTCACGGAGGTCTCCGCGAAGTTCCGTCAGGAGGGCGTGCGCAAGGAGCTGGCGGCGGCGGGGCTGGAGCTGGCCCGGTGGTGGACGGACGCCGAGGGCCGGTTCGCGCTGTCCCTGTCGGTGGCCGACGGCGGGTCCGGCTGGGCGGGCAGGCCCGGCAGCAGTGCCGTGGGGGCGGGTACGGAGACCGGGTCGTCGGAGGTGATCGCGGCCTGAGCCGCGGCCGCGAGGTCCCGCCGGTGCGCGAACCGGCCCGGCGGGATCCGCGGCAGCAGCCGCACCTCGGCGCGGATGCCGCGGGCGCGCAGGATCCGCCACAGGGAGGCGGTCAGCGGGTCGTCGCCGACGAAGGAGGCGGCCCCGGCGGTGTCCCCGCCGGGCAGCCGGTAGTCGAGCCGGATCGGCTGGACGGGGACGCGTGCGTCGAGGGCGGACTGGAACGCGGCCCGCCGGAACGACCCGTGGGCGCGCCCGCACCAGGTGCTGCCCTCGGGGAAGACGGTGACCCGGTCGCCGGCCAGCAGGGCGCGGGTGAGGGTGGCGACGGTGTCCGGGAGGGCACGGATGCGGTCGCGTTCGATGAACAGGGTGCCCGCCTGGGCGGCGAGCCGACCGAGGCCGGGCCAGGCGCGGATGTCGCTCTTGGCGAGCATCCGGGAGGGCAGGACGGCCGCGACGAGGGGGATGTCCAACCAGGAGACGTGGTTGGCGACGACGAGGCGGGCGCCGTCCGCTCCCGCACTTCCGTGAACGGTGATCCGCAGTCCGAAGACCCGTACCAGCGCGGCCGACCAGGCCCGGATCACGGTGTGCCGGGGGCCTGCCGGCAGGAGCCGCACCGGCGGCGCGCCCAGGACGCCGAGGAGGATCAGGCCGACGGCGGCGGTGAGCCGCAGGACCGCGCGCGGGACGCCGACGGTGTGCCCGTCGTGGTCGGCGCAGTCCTGCGGGGTGCAGGGCGAGGTGGGCAGCCAGACGCTCATGCCGTCGGGACGAGCGAGAGGAAGTGCTTGAGGTAGCGCGGATTGGTGCGCCGCAGCGAGAGCAGGACGTACAGGTCGGCGCAGCCGAACTCGGCGTCGTATGCGGGCTCTCCGCAGACCCAGGCGCCGAGCCGCAGGTAGCCGCGGAGCAGCGGCGGGAGTTGGCTGCGCTCGGGGAAGGTGATGCCCTCCGGGTTCCAGGGGGTGTGGGGGGTGACGCGGTACTCGACGGGGGCGAGGTTGCGGGGCAGGACGTTGTCGCGGGTGGCGGCGGCGAGCCCCCCACCGTCGGCGAGCGGTATCGAGCAGCACCCGGCGAGCCAGTTGTGCCCGGAGCGGTCCATGTAGCGGGCGAGGCCCGCCCAGATCAGGGCGATGGCGGCGCCGTTGCGGTGGTCGGGGTGGACGCAGGAGCGGCCGACCTCGACGAGGTCCGGGCGGATGGGGGCGAGGGCGGAGAGGTCGAACTCGCTCTCGGAGTAGAGGCGTCCGGCGATGGCGGCGCGCTCCGGGGGCAGCAGCCGGTAGGTGGCGACGACCTGCTCGGCCTCCTCCTCGACGACGAGGAGGTGGTCGCAGTAGGCGTCGAAGGCGTCGGAGTCGAGGCCGGGCTCGGGACCGTCGAGGCGGGCGCCGAGCTCCCCGGCGAAGACCTGGTGGCGCAGCCGCTGCGCGGCGCGGACCTCGTCCTCGTTGCGGGCGAGGCGGACGGTGTAGTGGGGGGTGACGGCGGGGGCGGCGGCGGTGGGACCGGCGCCGGGGGCCGGGACGAGGGCGGGGACGGGGGCGGGAGCGGCGAGGGGGGAGAGGGCGGACGGCGAGAGGGGGGCGATGGTCATGGCGGCTCCTGGTCCGGGCACGGAGTGCGGGCCGCAGGTGTGGCGACCCGGCTCCTTTACTTCTTCCGTGACCGGCTGGACTCGACATGACCGCTTCGCGGCAGGCGGATGTGCGGAGTCTGAACTCGCCGGGGTCAGCGGGCCGGGTTCAGCACCTTGGTGATCTTCTCGGAGGCGGCCTTGGCGGCCTTCCCGGGGTCCTGGCCGCTGAGGACGGCCGTCATGTAGGACTTGATCGGATTGTCGGCCTCGACCTCGGCCCAGCGGGCGGACTTGGGGGTGGCCCGGCCCTGTGCGGCGCCGGCGGCCATGCTCGCGGCGCCTTCGTCGCCCTCGACGACGTGGGCGAGGCTGGTCTTGTTCGGCACGTAGCTCATGGTGCGGGCCAGGTCGGTCTGCCAGCGCTCGCTGACCAGGTCCGTGATCACGTCGAGGGCGTGGTCGCGCTGCCCGGTCCTGGCAGGGATGATCAGGACGGAGCCGCCGGTGAAGACGGCGCCGGGCTTGTCGGAGGTCTTGCCGGGGACGGGGAAGAAACCGAGCTTGCCCTTGAGGGCGGGGTCGGCGGCCTCGATGGCCGCGGCCTGGCCGGGCGGGGCGATGATCTGGGCGACGTTGCCCCGGGCGAACACGTCGGCCTGCGGGGGCGTCTCCTCGTCGGCGTCCTTGGGGCCGTCGCCGAGGGCCTGGAGCTGCTTGTAGAACTCCATGCCGGCCAGGGCCCTGTCGTCGTGGAGGGCGCCGCTCCAGGTGCCGTTGCCGTCGGTGGCGAGGTCGCCGCCCTCGTCCCAGATGAAGCCGGACAGGACGTACCAGTTCTGGCCGGGGAGGTAGATGCCCTGCTGGTCGCCCTTGTCGAGCTTCCGGGTGACCTGGAGCCACTCCTGGCGGTTCTTCGGCGGGTTCTTGATCCCGGCGCTCGCGAAGAGGTCCTTGTGGTAGATCACGACGCGGTTGGCCGCGTACCAGGGGACGCCGTACTGGGCGCCGTTGATGCTGCCGGGGTCGGCGAGGCCTTCGAGCCAGTCCTGGTTGCCCCAGGTGCGGAGCCCTTCGAGGGTGAGCTCGGACAGGCCGCCGGTCTCGATGTACCGGGCGACCTGGGTGTTGCCGACCTCGATGACGTCGGCGCCCTCCCGGCTCCTGCCGGACAGCACGGCGTTCACCTTGTCGCCGACGCCCGTCCACTCCTGGATCCTGACGTCGAGGTCGGTACCGGGGTGCTCCTTCTCGAAGGAGGCGGTGAACCGGGCGACGAAGTCCTCCGATGCGCTGCCCTTCATCAGCCAGAGCGTCACCTTCTGCGGCTCGGGGGCCGCGCCTGCCGGGCCGCTGCACCCGGTGAGGGCGGCCGCGGCCATGAGGGCGGTACACGCGGCGGGGAAACGCATCTTCACGTGGGGCCACCTTCCGGGTGATCGGAACTGGCTTGAAAATTGGCATAGACCAATGGGCCGGTCAAGGCTCTTTCACCCGGGACTTGTCGTGGCACAGTTCGCGTAAGAGGACGTACTGGGGCACCGTAGAACACGACATAGCCCCCACTCTCGGGAGACCTCCATGTCCAACCACACCTACCGGGTGACCGAAATCGTCGGCACGTCCACCGAGGGCATCGACCAGGCCATCCGCAACGGGATCGCCCGGGCCAGCCAGACGCTGCGCAAGCTGGACTGGTTCGAGGTCACCCAGGTGCGCGGCCACCTGGAGGAGGGCCGGATCGCGCACTACCAGGTGGGACTGAAGGTCGGCTTCCGGCTCGACGAGGAGGACTGACACACGCGACGGCAGGGCCCCCGGGGGTGCACCCCGAAGGCCCTGCCGCTCGACCGCCCGGGATCAGGTACGGCCCTCCACCTCCTGTGCGGCGCGGAGCTCCGGCGCGTCCGCCGCCCAGGTCGCCGGCACCACCCGGAACCCCGCGGCGCGCGCCGCCCGGCACACCAGCTCGTCGTCGTCCACCAGCATCCGCACCTCGCGCCCGCGGGCGATGCGCCGGAGCACCTCCAGCTTCGCCGTGCGGGCGGGCCGGCGGTCGCCGTTCCGCCGCATCCACAGCCGACCCTCCGGGAGCCCGTGCCGGGCCAGCCACTCCACCGTGTCCGCCCGGCAGCGCTCCGGGCGGCCGGTCAGGTACACGACCTCGCAGTCGGCGGCGCGTTCGACCGCCAGGGCCACACCGCGCGCGAGCGGAGGATCGGCCGGGGCCGCGGCGAAGAAACCCTCCCAGTCCCGGGGGCGGCGCTCCAGGAAGTGCTGGCGGTGGTCGGTGCCGGCCAGGGTGTTGTCTATGTCGAAGACGGCCAGCGGCGGGCGATCGGTTCGGTCACTCATACGGGCCAGCCTAAGGAATTGCGGGTCGCCGTCCGCCGCCGGAAAACCGGTACCCCGCGAGGTGCCGGCCGTGCCAGGCTGACGGGCTGACGGACCGTCCCCCGCCCCCGCCGCCGCGTGCGGTCGGGCCCCCGCCACGGGAGCACCCTTGACACCACCCCGGCTGATCCCCCTCGTCGAGCAGTTCGACTTCGCGTACGAACGCCTCGCCGCGCGCATGTCGGGGCCCTTCATGGACAGCGGCGACGGAACGCGGACCCAGGTCGATACCCCGCTGACCGACGAGGAGTACCTCTGGGAGCCGGTGCCGGACTGCTGGTCCGTACGGCGCCGCACCGAAGGGCCGGGCCCGCGGGCGACCCTGCTGGCCGGCGCCGGCGACTGGGGGCGCGACGCGGCGGCCTACCCGCACCCCTGGCCGCCGCCGTTCACCACCCTGGCGTGGCGACTGAGCCACCTCGGCGAGATGCTGACCCTGCGCGCCGACCACACGACCGGCACCCGCACCCTGACCCGGGACGACCATCCGGTCAGCGGGACCGCCGCGGAGGCGGTCGCCGCCTTCGAGGCCGGGGCAGCGGCCTGGCGGAAGGCGCTGCTGGGCCTCGACGACACCGCGCTCGACACCACCGGCTACTGCACCTACCCGCACGGCAGCGACCCGGAGGAGCCCCTCCTCGACGTCGTGTGGTGGGTCAACCAGGAACTGCTGCACCACGGGGCCGAGATCGCCGTGCTGCGCGACCTGTACCGCTACCGCCCGGGCGGGAATCCTGGCGGGCGCGAAACGTTGGGACCTGTGTGATCCGCAGACTCTCCGTCCTCGACCGGTCCCGCACCCGCGAGGGCCACCCCACGTCCCAGGCCCTGCGCGACACCGTCGAGCTCGCCCGGCAGGCGGAAGGGCTCGGGTACCACCGGTTCTGGGTGTCCGAGCACCACAGCGTGCCCGGAGTCGCCGGCTCCGCGCCGACGGTCCTCGCCGCGGCCGTCGCCGGAGCCACCCGCCGCATCCGGGTCGGGACCGGCGGGGTGATGCTGCCCAACCACCGGCCGCTGGTCGTCGCCGAGCAGTTCGGGGTCCTGGAGTCCCTCTTCCCCGGCCGCATCGACATGGGGCTCGGCCGCTCCGTCGGCTTCACCGGCGGGATCCGGCGCGCCCTCGGCCGGGACACCGGCGACGCCGACCGGTTCGAGGAGCAGCTCACCGAACTGCTGGGCTGGTTCGACGGCACCCAGCGGGCCCACCCCGAGGTGCACGCCCACCCGGCCGAGGGGCTGGCCGTCCCGGCATTCGTCCTGGCCACCGGCGAGGGCGCCGAGATCGCGGCCCGGGCCGGGCTGCCCCTGGTGGCGGGCGACCTGCGCCGCCGGGACAGGGTCGCCGAGATCGTCGAGCGGTACCGCACCGGGTTCCGGCCGTCCGCGCGGCACCCGGAGCCGTACGTCGTGGTGTCCGGGACGGTCGCCGTCGCCGCCACCGAGGAAGAGGCCCGCCGGATCCTGGTGCCGGAGGCCTGGTCGCTCGCCCGCTCGCGCACCCGGGGCAGTTTCCCACCGCTGCGCCCGGCGCAGGAGATCGAGGCTCTGGAGATGACCGCGAAGGAGCGGGAGCTGTACGAGGGCGCGCTCGCCGGGCACCTCCACGGCACCGCGGAGCAGGTGGCGGCCGAGCTGGCCGAGGTGTCCGCGCTGACCGGGGCGGACGAGCTGCTGGTGACCACCTCCACGTACGACCGCGGCGCCCTGCTGGACTCCTTCGGGCGGCTGGCCCGCCTGGCCGGGCTGGCGGGTCCCTGAGCCGACGGAGCCCCCGTAAGGTGGGGCGAATGCACCAGACCGCCGAGCCCGCCGAGCCTCCCGCACCCGCCGAGCGCCCGTCCGCCCCGCCCCAGGGCCGCGATCCGTTCATCCGGGTGCGGGGTGCCCGCGAGCACAACCTGCGCGGCGTCGACGTGGACATCCCCCGCGACGCCCTGACCGTCTTCACCGGGGTCTCCGGCTCCGGCAAGAGCTCGCTGGCCTTCGGCACGCTCTACGCCGAGGCCCAGCGCCGCTACTTCGAGTCGGTGGCCCCGTACGCCCGCCGTCTGATCCACCAGGTCGGCGCGCCGAAGGTCGACTCGGTCACGGGGCTGCCGCCCGCGGTCTCCCTGGAGCAGCGGCGCTCCTCCCCCGGCTCCCGGTCCTCGGTCGGCACGGTGACGCTGCTGTCCAACTCCCTGCGCATGCTGTTCTCCCGGGCCGGTACGTACCCGAAGGGTGCACCGCGGCTCGACTCCGACGCCTTCTCCCCCAACACGGCCGCCGGGGCGTGCCCTTCCTGCCACGGAATCGGCAGCATCCACCGGACCAGCGAGGAACTCCTCGTCCCCGACCCCGGGCTGTCGATCCGTCAAGGGGCCGTCGCCGCCTGGCCCGGGGCATGGCAGGGCAAGAACCTGAGGGACATCCTGGAGGTGCTCGGCCACGACGTGGACGTGCCGTGGCGGGAGCTGCCGGCGGCCGACCGGGAGTGGATCCTGTTCACCGAGGAGCAGCCGGTGGTGACCGTGCACCCGGTGCGGGACGCGGACCGGATCCAGCGGCCCTACCAGGGCACGTACATGAGCGCCCACCGCTATGTGATGCGGACCTTCGCGGACAGCAAGAGCGCCACGCTGCGGGCCCGCGCCGAGCGGTTCCTGACCGACTCCCCCTGCCCGGGCTGCGGGGGGCGGCGGCTGCGGCCGGAGGCGCTGGCGGTGACCTTCGCGGGCCGGACGATCGCGGAGCTGGCGGCGCTTCCGCTGACCGCCCTGGACCGGGTGCTGGCGGAGGCCGCGCCCGCCGGGCCGGGCGGGGCGGGCGTGGCAGGCGTGGCGGGCAGGGCGGGCGGGGCGGGCAGGGCGGGCGGGACCGGCGGGGAGGCTGCGCGGGTGCTCGCCGAGGACCTCCGGTCCCGGATCGGGCCCGTCGTCGAGCTCGGGCTCGGCTACCTGAGCCTGGAGCGGACCGCGCCCACCCTGTCGGCGGGCGAGCTGCAGCGGCTGCGGCTGGCGACGCAGCTGCGGTCCGGTCTGTTCGGCGTGGTGTACGTGCTCGACGAGCCGTCGGCGGGGCTGCATCCGGCCGACACCGAGGCGCTGCTCGGCGTACTGGACCGGCTCAAGGCGGCGGGGAACACGGTGTTCGTGGTGGAGCACCACCTGGACGTGGTGCGGCACGCGGACTGGCTGGTGGACGTGGGTCCGCGGGCCGGCGAGCACGGCGGGCGCGTGCTGCACAGCGGGCCGCTGCACGAGCTGGCCGCGGTGGCGGAGTCGGCGACGGCGCAGTACCTGTTCGACGGGGACGGCCCGGTACGGGAGGAGCGGGCGCTGCGGGCCGCCACTGGTGTCGTCCGGCTGGAGGGCGTCGACCGGCACAACCTGCGCGGCGTGGAGGTGGAGTTCCCGCTCGGGGTGTTCACGGCGGTCACCGGGGTCTCCGGATCGGGCAAGTCGACGCTGGTGGGGCAGGTGCTCGCCCGGGAGGTCGGGGAGCGGCTCGCCGAGCCGGACTACCCGGTGCGGCGGCTGGTGGAGGTGGACCAGAAGCCGATCGGCCGCACCCCGCGGTCCAACCTGGCGACGTACACCGGGCTCTTCGACGTGGTGCGCCGGCTGTTCGCGGCCGCTCCGGAGGCGCGGGCGCGCGGCTGGAAGGCCGGCCGGTTCTCGTTCAACGTGGCGGGCGGCCGGTGCGAGACCTGCCAGGGCGAGGGCTTCGTCTCGGTGGAGCTGCTGTTCCTGCCCAGTACGTACGCCCCGTGCCCGGACTGCGGGGGCGCGCGGTACGACGGCGAGACGCTCCAGGTGCGGTACGAGGGGCTGCACATCGCGGAGGTGCTGGCGCTGACCGTGGAGTCCGCGGCCGCGTTCTTCGCCGGGGTTCCGGCGGCGGCGCGGAGCCTGCGGGCGCTGGAGGAGATCGGGCTGGGCTACCTGCGGCTCGGGCAGCCGGCGACCGAGCTGTCGGGCGGCGAGGCCCAGCGGATCAAACTGGCGACGGAGCTGCAGCGGCAGCGCCGGGACCACACCCTGTACGTGCTGGACGAGCCGACGACCGGGCTGCACCCGGCCGATGTGCGGGTGCTGCTGCGGCAGTTGCACGGGCTGGTGGACGCCGGGCACTCGGTGGTGGTCGTGGAGCACGACATGGACGTGGTGGCGGGCGCGGACTGGGTGGTGGACCTCGGTCCCGGCGGCGGTGCGGACGGCGGCCGGATCGTGGCCGCGGGCACACCGCAGCAGGTGGCGCGGGCCGGACGGGGCCGCACGGCGGGCTACCTGGCCCGGGCACTGCGCACGGCGTGAGGACCGCTCGCGACGGGCAGCCCTAGGCGTCGCCGGCGAGCAGGTGTTGCCCGACCTCGCGGAAGCTCCAGCGGCCCCGGCTGCGGGTGAACAGCCACACCAGGTCGTGGCGGTCGGGCCAGACGGCGGGGACGCCGAGCACCTGGTGGGCCCCGAGGGCGCGGATCAGGCGCGGGACGCCCTGGTGCTCCCAACAGACCAGCACCGGCTTCGGGGCGGCCAGTACGGCGCCCGCCAGGGCGGCTTCGGCGCCGACGGCGAACTCGGTGCGGATGCGGGTGTGCAGGGCGGCGGCCAACGGGGCGACGGTCTGGCGGCAGTGGGCCGGAGCCGCGGCCCCGCCGGCGGCGAAGACGGCGGCGGGGCGGGGCAGCAGGGCACTGCGGGTCGGCGTGAAGAGGCGGGGCAGTGCCTCGGCCCGGCGCAGGCCGCGGGCGGCGAGGTAACCGGGGCTCTCGTTGCCGGCGCCGTCCTCGCCGGTGTCCCCGGTGTACGGCTGCTCCGCGTGCCGGACCACCATGACCAGCGCGTCCTCGGCCGCGGCTCCCCCGGGGCCCGGGGCCGGGGGGTGGGCCGGCTCCTCGGCGGAGCAGCCGGCCGTCGCGAGGGTGGTGAGGGCGGCGGCCAGCACCGTTCGGCGTCGCGGCCCGGACCCGCGGAGGGCTTCTGGCATGGGGCCACTGTTGCCCATGTGCCGGGGCGGTCGGGGGCGCGGCACGTCGTGCCCGGGCACGAGCGCCCGGTCGGCCGAGCGGACAGCCGGGCGGGCGGGTGACCGGATCATCCGATCGGATCAGCCATGGGAGCTCGGGGAGCGGGCCGAGCGGACCGGCCGGCGGGACCTGGCCGGCGGCCCGCGCGATCGGGTGGGCCATCGGCGCAGGCCGGGAGAGTGAGGGGTCAGCCCCGGGTCCTGCCGCCCTTGCCGAGGGCGCGCAGCCACTCCCGGTTCATGGCGGCGATGGACGGCAGCGGGATGCCCTTGGGGCAGGCCGTGGCGCACTCGCCGGTGAGGGTGCAGCCGCCGAAGCCCTCCTCGTCCATCGCGGCGACCATGTCCAGGACGCGGGTCTCCCGCTCGGGCGAGCCCTGCGGCAGCACGTTGAGGTGGTTGATCTTGGCGGAGGTGAAGAGCATGGCGGAGCCGTTGGGGCAGGCCGCCACGCACGCGCCGCAGCCTATGCACTCGGCGTTCTCGAACGCGTGGTCGGCGGCCTCCTTGGGCACGGCGGTGGCGTGTGCCTCGGGGGCCGAGCCGGTGGGGGCGGTGATGTAGCCGCCGGCCTGGATGATCCGGTCGAAGGCGCTGCGGTCGACGACGAGGTCCTTGACCACCGGGAAGGCGGCGGCGCGCCAGGGTTCGACGTCGATGGTGTCGCCGTCGGTGAAGGACCGCATGTGCAACTGGCAGGCGGTGGTGCGTTCGGGGCCGTGGGCATCGCCGTTGATGACGAGGCTGCAGGCGCCGCAGATGCCCTCGCGGCAGTCATGGTCGAAGGCGACCGGGTCCTCACCGCGGAGGATGAGGTCCTCGTTGAGGGTGTCGAGCATCTCCAGGAAGGACATGTCGCGGGAGACGCCGTCGACCTCGTAGGTGACCATGGCGCCGGGGGTGTCGGGGTTCTGCTGGCGCCAGACGCGCAGGTTGAGCCTCATGCGTAGCTCCGCTGGGTGGGGTGGACGTACTCGAAGACGAGGTCTTCCTTGTGGAGGACGGGCGGGGCGCCGGTGCCGCGGAACTGCCAGGCGGCCGCGTAACCGAACTCCTCGTCGCGGCGGGCGGCCTCGCCGTCGGGGGTCTGGGACTCCTCGCGGAAGTGGCCACCGCAGGACTCGGAGCGGTGGAGGGCGTCGAGGCACATGAGCTCGGCGAGTTCGAGGTAGTCGACGATGCGGTTGGCCTTCTCCAGCGACTGGTTGAACTCCTCGCCGGTGCCGGGCACCTTGATGCGCCGCCAGAACTCCTCGCGGATCTGCGGGATCCGGTTGAGTGCCTTGCGCAGGCCGGCGTCGTTGCGGGCCATGCCGCAGTACTCCCACATGAGTTCGCCGATCTCGCGGTGGAAGGAGTCCGGTGTGCGGTCGCCGTCGACGGCGAGGAGCCGCTCCAGGCGGTCGCGGGTCTCGCGGACCGCGGCGGCGACCTCGGGGTGGTCGCCGTCGACGGGATCCTGGTGGGGGTGGCGGGCCAGGTAGTCGTTGATGGTGGAGGGGAGGACGAAGTAGCCGTCGCCGAGGCCCTGCATGAGGGCGGAGGCGCCCAGGCGGTTGGCCCCGTGGTCGGAGAAGTTGGCCTCGCCGATGGCGAAGAGGCCGGGGACGGTGGTCTGGAGGTCGTAGTCGACCCAGAGGCCGCCCATCGTGTAGTGCACGGCGGGGTAGATCCGCATCGGGACCTCGTACGGGTCCTCGGCGGTGATCCGCTCGTACATCTCGAAGAGGTTGCCGTACTTCTCCTCCACCTTGTCGCGGCCCATGCGGCGGATGGCGTCGGCGAAGTCCAGGTAGACGCCCTGGCCGCCGGGGCCGACGCCGCGGCCCTCGTCGCAGACGTTCTTGGCGGCGCGGGAGGCGATGTCGCGGGGGACGAGATTGCCGAAGGAGGGGTAGATCCGCTCCAGGTAGTAGTCGCGCTCCGCTTCGGGGATGTCGGCGGGCCGGCGGGTGTCGCCCTTGGCCTTGGGGACCCAGATGCGGCCGTCGTTGCGCAGGGACTCGCTCATCAGGGTCAGCTTCGACTGGTGGTCGCCCGTGCGGGGGATGCAGGTCGGGTGGATCTGGGTGAAGCAGGGGTTGGCGAAGTACGCGCCGCGGCGGTGCGCCCGCCACACGGCGGTCGCGTTGGAGTTCATGGCGTTGGTGGAGAGGTAGAAGACGTTGCCGTAGCCGCCGGTGGCGAGGACGACGGCGTCCGCCCGGTACGTGGAGATCGCGCCGGTGACCAGGTCGCGGGCGACGATGCCGCGGGCCCGGCCGTCGACGACGAGCAGGTCGAGCATCTCGGTACGGGCGTGCATCTCCACGTTGCCGGCGGCGATCTGCCGGGACAGCGCCTGGTAGGCGCCGAGGAGGAGCTGCTGGCCCGTCTGGCCGCGGGCGTAGAAGGTGCGGGAGACCTGGACGCCGCCGAAGGAGCGGGTGTCGAGGAGGCCGCCGTACTCGCGGGCGAAGGGCACGCCCTGCGCCACGCACTGGTCGATGATCTCCACGGATATCTGGGCGAGGCGGTGGACGTTCGATTCGCGGGCCCGGAAGTCGCCGCCCTTGACGGTGTCGTAGAACAGCCGCTGGATGGAGTCGCCGTCGTTGCGGTAGTTCTTGGCGGCGTTGATGCCGCCCTGGGCGGCGATGGAGTGGGCGCGGCGCGGGGAGTCGGAGTAGCAGAACTGGACCACGTGGTAGCCCTGTTCGGCGAGGGTGGCGCCGGCGGCGCCACCGGCCAGGCCGGTGCCGACGACGATGACGGTGTGCTTGCGGCGGTTGGCCGGGTTGACGAGCTTGGCCTCGAAGCGGCGGCGGTCCCAGCGCTCGGCGATGGGGCCGTCCGGGGCCTTGGTGTCGGCGAGGGGTTCGCCGGTGGTGTAGCGCGCGTAGTCGTTCACGGTCAGTTCACCACTCCGGTCATGACGGCGACGGGGACGGAGACGAACCCCGCGAAGAGGAGGAGGGCCAGGGCGTTGGCGAGGGCTTTCAGGGTCCGGTCGCGGCGGGCGCTGCCCGCGCCGAGGGTCTGGGCGGCGCTCCAGAAGCCGTGCCGGACGTGCAGGCCGAGGGCGGCCATCGCGGTGATGTAGACGACGTTGCCGTACCAGGTGGAGAAGGTGGCGAGGACGTTCTCGTACGGGTGGCCGGCCCAGGCGCGCTCGTTGACGGTGAGCGTGGTGAGGTCGAGCAGGTGCCAGACGATGAACAGGCCGAGGATGACGCCGCCCCAGCGCATGGTGCGGGTGGCGTAGCTCGCGCGGCGTCGCTTGTGGGCGTACCCGACCGGGCGGGCCTTGATGTCGCGGCGGCTGAGCTGGTAGGCGGAGACGGCGTGGGCGACGACGGCGGCGAGCAGTACGACGCGGGCGGCCCACAGGCCCCAGTGGCTGTGCAGGAAGGGCTCGCCCATGTGCCGCAGCCAGTGGGCGTAGCCGTTGAAGTCGTCCGCCCCGAAGAAGATCTTGAGGTTGCCCATCATGTGGACGACCAGGTAGCCGAGCATGATCAGGCCGGAGACCGCCATGACGGCCTTCTTGCCGACGGTGGATTCCCAGAGCGTGCGCGTGGTGGACGGCCGTCGGCCCGTCCGCGTTGCCAGAGCCATGGAACAAGACGCTACGGACGGGCAGCCCGAGAGGTCCAAGACATGATGGTGCTGATCCCGATAGGCATGGGCTATGGGAGCGGCTAGCCTGGGGGGATGCAGTTCCAGCAGCTGGTGTACTTCGTGGCGGTCGCCGAGACCCGGCACTTCACGCGGGCGGCGGAGCGGGTGCACGTGGCCCAGCCGTCGCTCTCCCAGCAGATCAAGGCGCTCGAGCGGGAGCTGGGGGCAGAGCTGTTCAGCCGGGCGCGGGGCAACATCGCGCTCACCGATGCGGGCGAGGCACTGCTGCCGTTGGCGCGGCGGATCCTGGCGGACGCGGACACGGCGCGACTGGAGGTGCAGGAGCTGGCGCAGCTGCGGCGCGGGCGGGTCCGGCTGGGGGCCACGCCGAGCGTGTGCACGGGCCTGCTGCCGGACGTCCTGCGCGCCTTCCACACCGAGCATCCGGGGATCGAGCTGCTGATCGAGGAGAGCGGCTCGCTGGATCTGGTCCGGGAGCTTGCGCGCGGGGCCCTGGACCTGGCCCTGATCGCGCTGCCGCTGCCTCCCTCGGCGCCTGCGCTGGACACGGTGGAGCTGCTCACGGAGGACCTGGTGGTGGTCTCCTCGGCGCAGCTGCCACCTCCGGGGGGCGGCGGTCCGCTGACCGTGTCGGGTCTGCGGGACGAGCCGATGGTGATGTTCCGTCACGGCTACGACCTGCGGGACCTGACGGTGGCGGCCTGCCGGGCGGAGGGGTTCGAGCCGGTGTTCACGGTGGAGGGCGGCGAGATGGACGCCGTGCTGGGCTTCGTCCGCGCGGGTCTCGGGGTCGCGGTGGTGCCGGCGATGGTCGTCGGCCATGCCGGGCCGGGCCTGCGCCGCACTCCGCTGGAGGGTGCTCCGCTGCGCCGCACGATCGCGCTGGCCCACCGCACGGACGTCGCACCGCCGCGGGCGGCCCGCGAGCTGAAGCGCATGCTGCTCGGCGGCTGACCCGCGGGCCGGCGCGCGGCCCGCGGCGGGCGGCCGTCAGGCGCGGGGTACGGGCAACTCCTTGTCGAGCCCGTCGGCCAACATGCCGAAGGCCAGGTCGGCGTCGGCGACGGCCGCGGGGTGGGCCTCGTCGGCGCTCATCCCGCCGGCGATCCGCCGCCAGTTCTCCCGGGCCAGCTCGTGCCGGACCGTCACCAGGTGCGCCGCCGCCAGACGCGCCGGGAGCGGCGGGACGGATTCCGACTCCAGTACGGCGGCGAGCAGTTCGACCTCGCGGGCCGTGTAGTGGACCAGCCGGGATTCCAGGCTGGCGGTGCCGAAGAGGAGCTGCTGGAAGGCGAGTACCTCCGGGTGGTCGCACAGGCCGGTGATGGGGTCGTGCTCGGCGAGGGCGGCCCGGAAGTGCGCGTGCACCGCGGCAACCGGGGACCGGCCGGCGGGCCGGTCGCGCACGATGCGGGCCGCCTCGTCCTGGTGGTCGGCGAACCGGTCGAGGACCAGGTCCTCCTTGCTCGGGAAGTACCGGAACAGGGTGGGCTTGGAGACCTCGGCCTTCGCGGCGACGTCCGCCACCGACACCGCGTCGAAGCCCCGCTCCAGGAACAGCTCCAGTGCAGTGGCCGCCAGCAGGCGGCGCGTGCGGAGCTTCTTGCTCTCGCGCAGACCCTTCGTGCTCTCCATGGACAGAACCTACCACATCTTCGTGACCGAGTAAATTTTGTAACCGGGTTGCTTTTCCTAGTGGGAGCCGCTTTCCTTGAGACAACGACGAGGAGAGGACATCCGATGACCGACGTACTCATCACGGGTTCCGGCCCGACGGGACTCACGCTGGCGTGCGACCTGGCCCGCCGCGGCCTGGGCGTGCGGGTGGTGGAGCAGCGCGCGGAACCGCACCGCGAATCGCGCGGCAAGGGCCTGCAGCCCGACAGCCTCGGCGTCTTCGCCGAACTCGGCGTGGGCGCGCGCATGGCCGCCCTCGGCCGCAAGGGGCTGGTGCTGCGCAAGTACTTCGACGGCGCCCCCGTGCGCGACACCCCCACCGTCGGCGACGGACTGCTCATCGGCCAGTGGCAGGTCGAACAGGTGCTGCGCGACCGGCTCGCCGAACTCGGCGTGCACGTCGAGTACGGGGCCCGGCTCGCCGCTGTCCGACAGGACGGGACGGGCGTGGACGCCGAGCTGGCGGACGGCACGGTGATCCGGGCCGCGTACCTCGCCGGGTGCGACGGCGGGGGCAGCACCACGCGCAAGCTCCTCGGGATCCCCTTCGAGGGGCACACCGCGCAGGAGGAGGAGATGGTGCTCGGGGACGTGCGGGCGCCCGGGCTCAGCCGGGAGTTCTGGCACCAGTGGTTCACCTCGGACGGGGGCGGGATCCTGCTCTGCCCGATGCCCGGGACGGACGCCTTCCAGCTCCAGGCCTCGCCGGAGCGGGACGCGGAGGGCAGGCAGCTGCCGCCGTCGCTGGAAGGCTTCCAGCGGCTCTTCGACCGGCACGCCCGGATGCCGGGCATCCGGCTGGCGGACCCCACGTGGTTGTCGTCCTGGCGGGTCAACGTGCGCATGGCCGCCCGGATGCGCGAGGGCCGGGTCTTCCTCGCGGGCGACGCGGCCCACGTCCATCCGATAGCCGGCGGGTTCGGCATGAACACCGGCATCCAGGACGCGGCCGCCCTCGCCCGGACCCTGGCCACGGCCCTCACCGGGACCGCCGGGCCGGACGTGCTCGATGCCTACGAGGCGGAGCGGCTGCCGGTCGCGGCCGAGGTGCTGGCCGACACCACCCGGCGGCACGAGCGGGTGGTCGAAGCGGTGCGCACCCCCGGCAACGGGACCGAGGCCGGGGCCGCGTAACGCCGCGGGACTGCGCGGCCGGGCCGGGCGCGGGGTCAGGAGGGGGCGGGGACCGCGTCGGAGAGGGAGAGGGCGTGGATGCGGTCGGGGGCGCCGGGGCGGGCGTAGTACCAGCCCTGCGCGGTGTCGCAGCCGAGTGCCCGCAGCTGGGCCGCCTGGGCGCCGGTCTCCACCCCCTCGACGGTGACGGCGAGTTCGAGGCTGTGCGCCAGCGCGACGATGCCTTCCACGATCTTGACGTCGACCGGGTTGGCGGGCTGCTGCTGCATCCCCTTGGTGAAGGAGCGGTCCAGCTTCAGCACGCTGACCGGCAGGCGGCGCAGGTTCGCCAGGTTCGAGTAGCCGGTGCCGAAGTCGTCCAGCGCGATGTCGACGCCGAGCTCGGCGAGCCGGTGCAGCGGTTCCAGGAGCTCGTCGTCGGCGCCGATCAGGGCCGACTCGGTGACCTCCAGGCACAGGGCTCCGGGGGCGAGGCCCGCGCTCTCCAGCACCGCGACGGTGTCCGCGACCAGCCCGGGGTGCTGGAGCTGGGTCGGCGAGAGGTTGACGTTGACGCGCAGCGGCGAGCCGCCGTGCTCGCGCTGCCAGGTGCGGGCCTGGCGGACGGACTCCTCCAGGACCCAGCGGCCGAGCGGCACGATCAGCCCGGTGCGTTCGGCGAGCGGGATGAACCGGTCCGGGCCGAGGACCCCGTACTGCGGGTGCTCCCAGCGCACCAGCGCCTCGGCGCCGCGCACGCTGCCGTCGAGCATGTGGACCAGCGGCTGGTACTCGATGAAGAACTCGCCGCGTTCCAGCGCCGCGGGCAGGGCGTTGGTCAGGCCGTGCCGGGTGATGGCGCGGGCGTCGGCCTCGGCGTCGGCGAACTCGAAGCGGCTGCCGCCGGCCGCCTTCGCCCGGTACATGGTGATGTCGGCGCTGCGCAGCACCTCGGCCGGGGTGCGCTCCCCCGCGGGACCCTCCACGATGCCGATGCTGCCGCGCACCGACAGCTCCCGGCCCTCGATGCGGATCGGCGCCGAGAGGGCGGACAGGATGCGGACGGCGAGCTCGGTCACCTTCTCCTCGGTGTCCGGGCCGGTGGTCAGGGCGACGAACTCGTCGCCGCCGAGCCGGGCGACGACCTCGCTCTGGCCGGTGACGCAGCTCTGCAGCCGGTCGGCGACCTCCACGAGCAGCCGGTCGCCCGCCGAGTGGCCGAGGCTGTCGTTGACCGCCTTGAACCCGTCGAGGTCGAGGTAGCACAGCCCGAAGCGGCTGCCTCCGATCCCGCTCAGGGCCTTCTCCAGCCGCTCGAAGAACAGGGTCCGGTTGGGCAGGCCGGTCAGCGCGTCGTGGGTGGCCTCGTAGCGGAGCCTCAGGTTCAGCAGCCGGCGCTCGGTGGTGTCCTCCATCAGTGCCAGCTGGTACTGCGGGGTGCCGTCGGCGTCGCGCAGCAGCGACACCGTCAGGTTGGTCCACAGGACGGTTCCGTCGTGCCGGTAGTACGGCTTCTCCACGCGGTAGCTCTCGCGTTCGCCGCGCACGAGCTCGCCGTACATCCGCCACACCTGCGGGGCGTCGTCGGGGTGCCCCCACTCGCTGACGTTGCGGCCGTGGACGTGCCCGCCCATGCCGCCGAACATCTGCAGCAGCGCGTCGTTCACCTCCAGGACGTTGCCCTCGAGGTCGGCGATGCCGATGCCGACGGCCGCGCCCTCGAAGACCGCCCTGAAGCGTTCCTCGCTCGCGTGCAGGGCCTGCTGGGCGTCGACGCGGGCGGTCAGCGCCGAGCGCGCGATGGCCTCCTGCTCCTTGAGGGTGCGCTCGCGCAGGGCCCGGGCGAAGCCCGCCGCGATCTGGTGCTGGAGCCGGGCGCACCGGGACCGGTACTCCTCGGCGCCCTCCACGCCGACGCCGTCGGGGCCGCAGTAGAGCACGAGGTACGACTCGACCACGCCGAGCGTGCCGGCCAGCGCCTCCGGGTCGGTGCAGTGCACGGCGACGAGCTCGGCCCCGACCCGCTGGGCGGCGGCCGCGTCGAAGGGCCGGGCGTGCAGGGCCTCGGCGAGCGTGCGGGTGAGCGGCACCAGGTGCTGCTCGAACTCGACGCGGGTCAGCGAGGTCGCCGTGAACGGGAAGATGGCTCGGCCCCAGATGGTGGCGAAGCGCCCGATCCGGTCCTCCAGCCCGCTGCGCAGCGCGGCGGGGCCCGCCGGGGTCGCCGACGGGCCGGCGGGCGGGTCCTGGAGGGGCTCGCCCTGCGCGGGGTGCGCGCTCTTCGGGGTCGGTGTGCCGGGAGGCACCGCGGCCGGGGATCTCACGCCTTGCGTCCCACTCCGGCGAAGCCCGCGAAGGCGTACGGGTCCTCCGGCATCTCGCCGTCCTGGGGGGCGGCGAGGCCTTCGGGCTGCCAGTTCGGCATGGACACGAGCCCGGGGTCGACGAGTTCGAACCCGTCGAAGAAGCGGACCACCTGCTCGCGGGTGCGCATCACGAGGGGGCTGCGGATGTCCCGGTAGACGTCGACCATCCCGCCTGCGACCTCCTCGGACAGCGGCAGGCCTTCATACGAGGCATGCGTGAGGACGAGCAGACTACCGGAGGGCAGGGCGTCGCGGAGTTCGGCGACGGCTGCGTACGGGGCGTCCGCGTCCTCCACGAAGTGCAGCACGGCGACCAGCAGCAGGGCGACCGGACGTTCGAGGTCCAGCAGCCGGGCGACCTCGGAGGAACCCAAGACGTCCTGCGGCTTGCGCAGGTCGGCGGTGACGACCCCGGCGCGGTCGCTGCCGGCGAGCACGGCCCTGCTGTGCGCGACGGCCACGGGGTCGTGGTCCACGTACACGACGCGGGCCTCGGGGCTGGCCTCCTGGGCGACCTCGTGGACGTTGCCGAAGGTGGGGATTCCGGAGCCGATGTCGAGGAACTGGGTGACGCCCTGGTCGACGGCGTAGCGGACGGCGCGACGCATGAAGGCGCGGTTCGCCTGCATGATCTTGGGCAGGCCCGGGGTGAATTCCATGGCGCGGCGGGCGGCCTGCCGGTCGACCTCGAAATTGTGCGAGCCGCCCAGGTAGTAATCGTAGATCCGGGACACGCTCGGCACCGATATGTCGATCCCTGGCGGGGCCCAGGCGGGGCGCTCCATCGCGGTCTCCAAGCCGTAGTCCGTGGCGGTCGTCCGGGGTAGGACACCTGTCCGAGCCGAATGTACTGATCATTGCCCAAGGGAGCGAGCAAAAGCGGAAATTGGTGATCCGTTCTTCATCACACACCAAAGACCCCGACGGCCTCCGCCGCCACGAATGACCGAAACCGACAAGTCTCTTATGCCGAGCGACAAGGTCGCGACCGAGCCGCACCGTTTCATGGCTCAAACCTCTACGGTCCGCGCGCCACCCGTTCGGACGAACCAGAGCCGAGCCCCGCGTGCGCGGGCGCGCCCGAGCCCATGATCCCGGCGTGAACAGAGCCTCTGCCAGGCACCTGATGGTGGCCCCGGTCCTGCTGTGGGCGGCGTTGTCCGCCACCCCGGCCGTGGCCGATAGCTGCGCATACGCGACGATCCGGTCCGGTGACGGCTCGGCGGCCGTCACGGCGGTCGCGGTCGCCGGCAGCGGGGCCGTGGCCGTGGTCCGGGGTGGCGCACATCACGCCGACGGTCCGTCAGACGGCGGCGGGAACGGCCGGGGAAGCGGCCACGACGGCGGCCAGGGAAAGGGCCACGACAAGGGCCGCGGAAAGGGCCACGGACACCACTGCCCGCCGCCGCCTCCCCCGCCCTGCCCGCCGAAGCCCACGCCCGGGCCCACCCCGACGCCGACCCCGAAACCCACGCCGAAGCCCACCCCGCCGCCCAAACCGACACCCCCGCCCGTCCCGAAGCCCCCGCCCCCGCCCCCGCCCGCTCCCCCGGCCCCGCCGAAGCCGCAGCCGAAGCCGGCTCCCGCGAAGCAGTACGCGGCCCCGGTCGCGCCCCCGCCTCCCCCGGCTCCGCCCGCACCGCCACCGCCACCGCCACCGCCCGCGAAGAAGGTCGTGGCCAGGCCGGTCTACCGGGCGCCGGCCCGCAAGCCGGTGGAGCACCACATCTCACCGGTCACCTTCACGCTCATGACCGCGGCCCCGGCGGTGCTCGCGCTGGCCGCACTGCGTCCGCGCTGAGGCCCCGACCCCGTCCCCGGCCCCGTCCACCCGCGCCCCCCCTTGGGAGTCGTCTTGTCGGAATGGCTCGTCCTGACCATCGCGATGGCCGCGGCCTGTGCCGTGGTGCTGGCCATCGTCTTCATCAACCACCGGCGGATCGGCGACGACGACGATCCCAGCGAGACTCCGGACGTCATCGAGTACATGACGATGATGATCGGGGTGATCTACGCCATCGTGCTGGGCCTGGCCATCGCGGGCGTCTGGGAGGGCCGGGGGGCCGCCCAGGAGTACGTGCGCCAGGAGGCCCAGGCCCTGCACGAGATCAGCGCCCGCTCCGAGGTCTACCCGGCCGAGGTGCGCAAGAAGATCCGGGCCGACGTCGACGCGTACGTGTCCCACGTCGTGGACACCGAGTGGAAGCAGATGGCCGAGCAGGGCACCCTCACCGACCGCGGCGCGGAGCTGCTGGAACGTATCCGCCGGGACGTGACCGACTACGAGCCCCAGACCGACCACGAGGGGCAGGCCTACCAGCCGCTGGTGGACCAGGTGGCGCTGGTGGACGACGCCCGCAGCTCCCGGGCCGGGAGCGCGGGGGCGACCATGCCGGGGGTGGTGTGGTTCGGCCTGATCACCGGGGCGCTGGTGACCGTGGGCCTGGTCTTCACCCTGCAGATCCGGCGCTCGTTCAGGGAGTTGCTGCTGGCGGGCCTGTTCAGTGCGCTGATCGCGTTCCTGCTGTTCCTCATCTGGGACTTCGACGCGCCGTTCGGGCGCGGCATCGCGGCCACCGCGGAGCCGTTCCTCGCCCAGTTCCCGCACCTGGACCTGGGCGGCTGACCGGCGGGAGACCCAGGGGGCACCCCCCGGAGGCGACCCCGGGAGGCGGGCAGAGGAGGCAAACCGGGGAGGGGCCCTCCGTCCCCGGTTCGGCCCACCGATGTGCCCCATTCGCCCGTTCCTGATCGCGGGCCACCCCGCCCGCGCCTAGCGTGTCGAGCGTCGAGGTGCATCCCCCTCCCCGTGCGGAAACGGTTCCGCGGCTGCTCCTCGGGATCCGGAGGACCAATCATGGGTGCGATACGTACCTCCGCCACTGCCCTGGTCGGCACCGGCGCCGCGGCCGCCCTGATCGCGTTCGGCGTCCTCGGCCCGCCCGGTGCGGGGGCGGCCGGGGCCCAGCCGATCACCTCGTTCGGCTTCGCCGTCACCCCGGCCACGGTCGCCCCCGGCGGCCAGGTGACGCTCTCCCTCAGCGGTTGCAACGCCGCCCACGCCACCGTCTCCTCCGGTGTCTTCGACACCGTGACCGTCGAACGCGGCAGGACCGCCCGGGTCACGGTGGACCGCGACGCCCGCCGCGGGGCCGTGTACTCGGTGACCTTCACCTGCAACGGCGAGAACGGCTCGACCGACCTCACGATCACCGGCGGCAGCACCCGTCCCACCACGAGTTCCACGTTCGGGGCTCCGGCCGTCGCCGTACCCCCTCCTGCGGCGCGCCCCGCGCGCGGGGTCCGGGGCGGGCTGGGCGGCAGCGTCGCCGGAATGGACCCCTGGGCCGTCGGCGCGGGAGCGGCCCTCTTCCTCGCCGCCGCGGCCGGGACCGGGTACGCGGTCCGGCGCCGCGCGGGCGCGCGCGGACACTGACGCCGTGCGCGTCGCCGGAGCGCCGACCGGCGAGCGCCGACCGCCGGCGGCCCGGGGTCCTGCGGGACCCGGGGCGACCGGCGGTGTCCGGGGCCAGGACCGGGGAGGCCCGGCCGGTCGTCAGGCCCGGCTGCGGACGGGGCGGCGCCGGCGCAGCACGTGGGCACCCGCTCCGAGGGCCGCGGCCCCCACGAGGCTCGACCCGATGGCGGTCTCGGCGGTGGACGGCCCGATGGAGCCTCCGAGACCACCCTGTGCGCCCCGGCCTTCGAGGATCGTGAAGCGGTGCGTGGCGACCAGGCTGTTGTCGTCGCACTTGACCGACAGCGTGTGGTTGCCGGGCGAGGCGTGGTTGAAGATCCGGACGGTGGCGAACCCGATGGACCCGGCCGACAGCCGCTCCTGCTGAAAGTTGTTGGGCGACCAGACGGTGCCGCCGCGCAGGCAGCCGGCCGCGCTGACCTGCATGGTGGAACCCTGGTGCACGGAGTACGGGTTGACCGTCACGTTGCTGGGCCCGTTGCCGCCGCCCCCCGGCGATCCGGCCGCTGGCTGACCGGCCGCGGGCACACCGGCCGCGGGCACACCGGCCGCTGGCTGACCGGCCGCGGGCACACCGGCTCCTGGCGAGCCGGCCGCCGGGGCGTCGTTCGCCGTGGCGAGGGGCGTACTGAGTCCGATGGTGGCGCTGGCCGCAGCGGCCACGGTGAGAGCGCGCAGAACACGCATGGTGGAACCTCCAGCGGAAAGCGCCCCGGAGCGGTCGCCCGGGATGATCGACGAGAACGCCTCCCAAGCACGACCCTCGGGCGGGCCCGCAACCAGCGCATGTCCGGCTTTGGGCCGCACGGTTGAGCGACACGCCGGGCGGTGCGCGCGTCGTCTGACGGATCCGCAGGTCACGACCCGTCAGCTGTTTATGTGATGAATACCTGGATGGGCGCACCCCGTAGGACCCCGCCACCCGTTCGCCGTTCAGCGATCGCCGTCTTGCGGAAACGGCCTTAGCGTGCGGGGGAAAGGGCGTACCGGGGTGGGACGCGAACGCGGGTCGGGACCCCCGCGTCGGGAAGGGATTGCCATGACCGAGGACGAGAGCGAGCAGCCGCGCAGGAGATGGTCGCCTTGGGGCGTGCTCGCACTGGTCATGCTCAGCGGGCTCGCCGTGATGCGCAACGGAGCGGACGTCGGGGACGGTCCGCCGCAGCCGACCGCCGCCGCGGCGGTGTCGGCGCCCGTGGGGCAGCCGCCGGGTGCGTCACCGGGTCCTGCGACCGCGTCGCAGGTGTTGGACCACTCGTCGGTGCAGCGCATCCGGATCCCGGCGATCCGGGTGGACGCGCCGGTGATGACGGTGGGCCTGGACGCGCAGGGCTGGGTCGACGCCCCGCCGCCCGAGGACCCGAACCTCGCGGGCTGGTACCTCAACGGCATCTCGCCGGGCCAGCGCGGGTCCTCGGTGATCGTGGGCCACGTCGACAACGCGGCGGGGCCGGCGGTCTTCTACGGGCTCGGCTCACTGCGCAAGGGCCACCGGATCGAGGTGGACCGCTACGACGGGCGCACGGCGGTGTTCGAGGTGTACGGCGTGGAGGTGTTCTCGAAGGACACCTTCCCCGGATCGCGGGTGTACGGGGACACCGGCCGGCCGGAGCTGCGGGTGATCACCTGTGGCGGCGGCTACTCGAAGGCCCGGGGCTACGAGGGCAACGTCGTCGTCTTCGCCCGTATGGTGGAGGCCCGCTGAGCGCCCTCCCCGGCCTCCCACCACTTCCGCCCGCCCCGCCGGGGAGACGCCTCCTCAGCGGGGCGGCAGCGTGGGCAGCGTCATCCGGTAGCCGCGGGCGATCAGCTGGGGCAGGTAGGTGTCGAGGGCCCGGACGCTCTGCGAGCGGTCGCCGCCGGCGTCGTGGTTGAGCACGATCACGCCGGGGGCGGCGCCCTGCAGGACGTGCGAGACGACCACGGACGTGCCGGGATCCGTCCAGTCCATGCTGTCGACGGTCCAGGCGAGCGGTTCCATGCCCAGTTGGGCGCCGATCTCGAACGCGGCCCGGTTCCAGGCCCCGTAAGGCGCCCGGAACCAGACGGGCGCCTCCCCCACGGTCTTCGCGACGACCTCGCTGGTGGAGGCGATCTCGTCGGCGAGTCCGGGCCGGCTGAGCCGCGGGATCAGGGGATGGGACCAGGTGTGGTTGCCGATGACGTGGCCCTCGTCGGCCATCCGGCGCAGCAGGTCGCGGTTCTCGTCGGCCCTCTCCCCGCAGACGAAGAAGAGGGCGGGGACGCGGTACCGGGCGAGGGTGTCGAGGATGGTCGGGGTGTAGCGGGGGTCGGGGCCGTCGTCGAAGGTGAGCACCATGGCGCTGGCCGTGCTGGCTGCGGGCGGGAGTTCGAGGATGGGCCGGGTGCGTACGACGGGCCTCGCCACCGGAGGGCGCAGCGGCCCCTCGGCGGTCATGGGGCTGAGCCGGTACGCGGTGCGGCCCGGGGTCTGCGGCCGCACGGCGCGGACCCCGCCCGGTCCGGCGGCTCCGCCGGCGCCGGGCTGCCCGAGGGCCGTTCCGGCACCCGAGCCGGCACCCGAGTCGGCTCCCGCGCCGGTGCCCGCAGCGGTGCCCGCCCCCGGCCCGCCTCCGCCCGCGGGGGGCGGGTGGCCGGGCAGTGCGTCCTCTCCGGCGGCGAGGAGTCCTGAGGCGGCGGCGATTCCGAGGAAGACGGCGGTGCGCACGATCACGCGCCGCCCTACTGTCGGCTCGTCATTTTTCATTATTACTACGTACCAACGAGACCGCCGCGGATGCCGGGAGGCGCGGACGCGGCCCCTTCCGCCCACCCGTTCAGCCGCGCCGTACCAGCGGGAACGGCAGGGTCTCGCGGATCGTCAGGCCCGTGAGGAACATGACCAGCCGGTCGACGCCGATGCCCAGACCACCGGTCGGCGGCATCGCGTACTCCAGCGCGTCCAGGAAGTCGTCGTCGAGCTCCATCGCCTCCGGGTCGCCGCCCGCCGCCAGCAGCGACTGGGCGGTGAGCCGGCGCCGCTGCTCGACGGGGTCGGTGAGCTCCGAGTAGGCGGTGCCCAGTTCGGTGCCGAAGGCCACCAGGTCCCAGCGCTCGGCGAGGCGCGGGTCGCCCCGGTGCTGCCGGGTGAGCGGGGAGACGTCGGTCGGGAAGTCCTTGTAGAAGGTGGGCAGCAGGGTCTTCTCCTCCACCAGCCGCTCGTACATCTCCAGCACCACGTCGCCGCGGGTGTCGTCGGGGGCGTGCGGCACCCCTGACCGGTCGCACAGCCGGCGCAGCGCGTGCTCCGGGGTGTCGGCGTCGACCTGTTCGCCGAGTGCCTCGCTGATCGCCCCGTACATCGTCTTGACCGGCCAGGGGCCGGAGATGTCGTGGACGACGAGCTTGCCGTCCGGGCCCGCCTTGTGGGCGACGGGCGTGCCGAACGCGGCCGTCGCGGCGCCCTGGATCAGTTCGCGGGTGAGGTCCAGCATCACGTCGTAGTCGGCGAAGGCCTGGTACGCCTCCAGCATCGTGAACTCGGGGTTGTGCTTGTAGGAGACGCCCTCGTTGCGGAAGGTGCGGCCCATCTCGAAGACCTTCTCCAGGCCCCCGACGCAGAGCCGCTTGAGGTACAGCTCGGGCGCGATGCGCAGGTAGAGGTCGAGGTCGTAGGCGTTGATGTGGGTGCGGAACGGCCGGGCGTTGGCCCCGCCGTGGATCTGCTGGAGCATCGGGGTCTCGACCTCCAGGTAGCCGCGGTCCAGCAGCCCCTGGCGCAGTGCCTGGACGGCCGCCGAGCGGGCCCGTACGACGTCGCGTGCGTCGGGGCTGGCGACCAGGTCGAGGTAGCGGCGCCGGACCCTGGCCTCGGGGTCGGCGAGGCCCTTGCGCTTGTCGGGGAGCGGGCGCAGGCATTTGCCGGTCAGCAGCCAGGAGGAGACCACGAGGGAGGGCTCGCCGGTCCGGCTGGTGCCGGCCTCGCCGGTGACGAGGACGTGGTCGCCGAAGTCGACCCGGGAGGCGAAGGAGTCCAGGACCTCGGGGCCGGTCTCGTCGCGGGTGAGCATCAGCTGGAGGTCCCCGGACCAGTCGCGCAGGACGGCGAAGACGACGCCGCCGAGATCGCGTACGACCATCACCCGGCCGGCGAGGGTGGCCCGCTCACCGGTGCGGGTGCCGGGCGGGTGCCCGGGGTGGGCGGCGCGGAGGGCGGCGACGGTGTGGGTGCGCTGCGGGATGCCGACGGGGTAGGGGTCGACCCCGGCGGCGCGCAGCCGCCCCAGCTTTTCGTGCCGGACGCGCACCTGTTCCGGGAGCCGCTCGACGGGGACGGCCGGCGGCTCCTGCGACACGCCTTCCAGGCCGAGGGCGTCGAGCGGGGGCAGCCCTTCGGTGGTGGCGGGGGCGGTCAGGCCCCTGAGGTGTGCGTTGCCCCAGAGCTTGCGCAGGCTGGGTACGGAGACGAAGCCCTCGGCGATGCCGGAGGCGAGGCTGACCCGGGCGAGCGAGCCGGCGTCCTGGTAGCAGAGGAACCGCGGGTACCACTCGGGGCCGTACTTCACGTTGGAGCGGTACAGGGCCTCCAGCTGCCACCAGCGGGAGAAGAACAGCAGGAGCCTGCGCCACAGCTTCAGCACCGGCCCCGCACCGATCCGGGCGCCCTCCTCGAACGCGGACCGGAAGACGGCGAAGTTGAGGGAGATCCGGCGGACGCCGAGGCCGGGTGCGGCGGCGCACAGCTCGGCGACCATGAACTCCGTGACGCCGTTGGGGGCGGTGCGGTCGCGGCGCATCAGGTCCAGGGAGATGCCGTCCGGGCCCCAGGGGACGAAGGACAGCAGGGCGATCAGCTCGCCCTCCCGGTCGAAGGCCTCGACGAGCAGGCAGTCCCCGTCGGCGGGGTCGCCTAGCCGGTTCAGGGCCATGGAGAAGCCGCGCTCGGTCTCGGTGTCGCGCCAGGTGTCGGCGCGGTCGATGATCCGCTGCATCTCCTCCTCGGCGAGCGCGGAGTGCCGGCGGATCAGGGTGGTGGCGCCGGCCCGCCGGACGCGGCCCACGGCCTGGCGGGTGACGCGCATGTCACGGCCGTCGAGGTCGAAGTGGGCGACGTGGAGGATGGCCTCGTCACCCAGCTGGAGGGCTCCGAGCCCGGAGCGGGCGTACGCGGTGGCGCCCTCCTCGGAGGCGCCCATGACGGCGGGCTGCCAGCCGTAGCGGCGGGCGACGCCCAGCCAGGCGTCGACGGCGGGGCTCCAGGCGGTGGGGTCGCCCACGGGGTCGCCGCTGGCCAGGCAGACGCCCGCCTCGACGCGGTAGGTGACGCAGGCCCGGCCGTTGGGGGCGAAGACGACGGCCTTGTCCCGGCGGGTGGCGAAGTAGCCGAGGGAGTCGCTGCGCCCGTAGGCCCGCAGCAGGGCGCGGATGCGGGGCTCCTCGTCGCCGTGGAGGGCGGCGGTCAGGCGCTGGGAGCGGAAGAGGGCGGCGGCGGCGTTCAGCAGGGCGAGGGCGCCGAACAGGCCGAGGAGGAAGTACAGCGGGCGCGGCGGGTGGCCCTCGAACTGGCGGGCCGAGAACAGGCCGCCGAAGACCTGTTTGGCGGCCCAGTCCAGCCACTGGTCCGGCGGGAGGGTGCCGGGGAAGAGCGCGACCAGGCCCCAGCCGAGGAGGACGGCGGTGAGCAGGCCGAGGCCCAGGACGAGCAGGGCCCGCCAGAAGGCCCCGGGGCGGGAGGCGGCGTAGAACTCCCTGCGGGCGGCGATCAGGAGGACCAGCGCGGCGACGGCGATGACCAGGGAGGGGCCGCCGATCCAGAAGTCCCCTTGGAGCATGATCAGCGCGTCGACGAGGATCAGCAGGGCCAGGTAGGTGACGACGATCCACCAGGCGACCTTCTTGCGGGTGCCGAGCGCGGCGGCGAGCAGGAAGAGGAAGACGGCGTAGGCGAGGTTGGCGCTGACCGGCACCACGAAGGCGTCGAGGAACCAGACGACGTGCCGCAGGAGGTGGCGCAGGGTCGGGGAGAGCGCCAGGACGGCGCAGACCAGCCCGAGGACTCCGAAGAACGCGGCGTACGCGTCGGGCACCCGGCCCAGGAAGCGGTTCCGGGTGTCCCTGGTCCGTTCCAGGGTGGCACTCATGGTTCGCACTGTAGGGAGGGCGGCGGAGGTCCGCGCGCCGAGCCGCCTACCCTCGGAAGGGTGACGGAGCACGGGAACACGGGATTCGAGCGCGGTACCGACGGCCCGAAGGTCATCCTCGCCGGGGTGGACGGGTCCGCGTCCTCGCTGCGCGCCGCAGCCTACGCGGCCGGGCTGGCCCGGCGGCAGAACGCGCTGCTGGCGCTGGTGTACGTCCAGCCGGTCATGGCGGCCGGGGCGTCGCTGGGCGCGCCGGTGGCGGGGACGACCGAGGAGATCGCCGAGGGGCTGGTCGCCGAGATCCGGGAGGCGGCGGAGCGGCTCAGGGGGATCTACGACGTGCGCTGGGAGTTCCACACGTTCCGGGGCGACCCGTACGCGGGGCTGGTGGGCGCGGCGGACGAGCTGAAGGCCGACGCGGTGGTGGTCGGCGCCTCGGAGCAGGCCGGGCACCGGATCGTGGGCTCGGTGGCGGTGCGGCTGGTGAAGGCGGGGCGGTGGCCCGTCACGGTGGTGCCGTGACGGGCCGCGCTCCCGCCGACCGCCCGACGGCGGGTGCCCGGCGGGCGGTGACGGCTACCTGCCCATCGTCAGGCCGCTCTGGGCGGCGCCGCGGGAGAGGACGGCTTCGCTGATCGCCTCCTGGGCGGTGCGGTAGCGGTCGTCGTGGGGGTCCTGGGCGAGCGCTTCGGGCAGGTTGACGACCTTGCCCGCGGCGAGGTCCATCATCTGCGGGACGAACTCGGCCTTGGTGACCTGCCAGCGCTCCCCGGCCGCGGCCGGCGGGGCGAAGGTGAAGCGGCCGATCGAGCCGTAGTTGCCGCGCAGGTCCCGTGCGCCGGAGTGGTTGAACATCTCGCCGGCGATCTGGTCGCCCATGCCGTAGACGATCCAGGTCCCGTTGACCTTCTCGTAGGCCTGCGGGATGTGTGCGTGGGTGCCGAGGATCATGTCGATGTCGGGGCGGCTCCCGGTCCGGGAGGCGGTGAGCGCCTTGCCGAGCGAGAGCTGCCGCTCGTCGGGTTCGGTCCGCCATTCCGTGCCCCAGTGCAGGCTGACGAGGACCACGTCCGCGCCGGCCTTCCGGGCGGCCCGCGCATCGGCGATGATCTTGTCCTGCTCCATGAGGTTGACGGCCCAGGGCTGCCCCTTGGGCAGGGGGTAGCCGTTGGTGTCGTACGTGTACGCGAGGTGCGCGATCTTCGCGGATCCGGCCTGGTACACCCTCGGTGCGGCCGCCTCGGCGGCGGTGCGGGCCGAGCCCGCGTGGCCCAGCCCGACCCGGTCGAAGGCGTCGAGGGTGCGCTTGATGCCCTCCGGGCCGGCGTCGAGCGTGTGGTTCGAGGCCGTGGAGCAGCCGTCGTAGCCGGCGTCGCGCAGGCCGTCGGCGACCTGCGGCGGGGAGACGAAGGCCGGGTAGCCGGTGAAGGGCCCGCCGTCCGGTCCGTAGACGGTCTCCATGTGGCACAGGGCCAGGTCGGCGGCCGAGACCAGGGGTTTGACCCGGGAGAACATCGGGCGGAAGTCGTGGCCGTCGCCGTCCGCGTCGGCGGCGGCCCGTTTGATGATCGAGTCGTGCGGCAGGACGTCGCCGCTCGCGACGAGGGTGAAGCCGCGCGCGGTACCCGCGCCGCCGGACGGGGGTGGGTCGTGCGGTTTGCCGAGGCGGGCGGGCGGTGGCTCCCCTCCGGCCGAGCAGCCGGCGGCGGCACCTGCGAGCAGGGCCGCCGTCAGGAATGCGAGGGCCCGCCGGGTCTGTGTGGTCATGTGGACCATCTCCCATTAGTACGACTATCTGATCATCTTTTATGTCATGGAGAGAGATGCCGCCCGTCCAGGAACGGCTCCCTCCGCTCCCGCCCTGCGGGGCCGGGTGCGTCCCGGCGGCCGTTCGCCGCGCCGTTCGACCGTTCGTCGCCGGTCGCGCCCGCTGACCGGTCGGCCCGGACGCTTGGGCGCAACGCGCCGGCGTGACCGTTCCCGAGGCGCTCCCCGCAGGTGAGGGTGGGTGCGTCAGGACCCGACGGCCCCAGGAAGGAGCCACCCGTGCCGCTTCCCCCCACCCTCGCGCGCACCGACCCCGAGGCACTGGCCGAACTCCAGCGCGACCACGGGCGGGCCCTGTTCGGTTTCCTGCTCGGGCTCACCGGCGGCGACCCCCAGCGCGCCGAGGACCTCGTCCAGGAGACCCTCGTACGGGCCTGGCAGCACCCCGAGGTCCTGGCGAGCGGCCACGACTCCATGCGGCCCTGGCTGTTCACGGTCGCGCGGCGGCTCGCGATCGACGCCCGCCGGGCACGCCTGTCGCGGCCGCAGGAGGTCGACGCGGAGTCCCTGGAACAGGCGCCGGCGGCCGAGGACGCCGTCGCCGGCTCGGTCATCGCCATCGACGTCCGGCGGGCGGTGGGCTCCCTCGGGCCCGAGCACCGCGCCGTGTTGATGCAGGTCTACTTCCAGGACCGCTCGGTGGCCGAGGCCGCCGCGGAGCTCGGCATCCCGGCCGGCACCGTCAAGTCCCGCACCCACTACGCCCTGCGCGCCCTGCGCAAGGGGCTCCAGGGATACGGCTACGGGTACGGCCTCGGCGCCTGAGCGCAGCGGGGTGGCGTAGCGGGACTCCCAGGAGGAATCCCGTGGAATCCCGGAGGAATCACGCGCAGAACGATCCCAATGGACCGGGATCGGACAGAAAGCGCATGGAAATCGGCCGCAGACCGTTCAAGTTGAGTAAACACGCCCCGTCGTGCAAGCCGGTCGAGGAAGGCTCGACGCTGACGGAGGCAAGCTCGACACGCGGGAGAAGGTGGAACGGTGCAGCCCGAGGGTACGAACGGCACCAGTGACGGCGGGCTCGCGGTGCCCATGGCATGGCTCTACGCCGAGTACATCGCCGACGAACTGCTGCGCACGGGACGGCTGATCCCGGTCAGTACCCTGGAGTTCCGTGCCGGGCGCGACACGCTCGCCCTGACCATCTACCTCTCCGACGCGGCCGGCGAGCTCTCCGGGATCCGGGTCGTCTCGCAGCTCGACGAGTGGCTCTCGCTGACCGCGTACGGGCACCCCTGGCGCGACTGGGTGCACACCCGGTTCCTCGCCCTCGGCGAGGAGGCCCGGGACGGCGGGCGCGACGAGGACCCGGACCTGGAACTGGCCCGGGCGGCCTGGCGCTGGCTCGACAGCACGGAACTGTTCGCCACCAACCTCGACCCCGGCCGGTCCGGCCCCGCCGACGGCCCGCAGGCCCTGGACGAGAACGCCCGGGTCTGGACGCCCGCCTGGCAACTCGGCCTCCCACTGGGCCACTTGGCGATGCACCTCTTCTGAGGCCCGGCACCGCTCCCGCACCGCCGGAGCCGGCCCGACCGCGTACCGGCGGGCCGCCGGAGCGGCCCTACTGCCGCCGCGGCGGTACCGGGGCCTCGGCCGGGTCCGCCACCAGGCCGGTGAAGTCGGCCTCGTTGCGCTCGGCCCGGCCGACGTACCAGCGGGCGATCAGCCACAGCACCGGGTAGACGGCCAGGCCGAGCACCGCCCACACCAGCGGCCCCGGCGCGGGTCGGGCGAGGGCGAACAGCACGGGCAGCGTCCCGACCAGCAGGGCGAGGGCGGCCAGCGCCCCCAGCCCGGCCCGCAGCTGACTGCGCATCAGGGCCCGTACGTACGTGGCTCCCAGGGTGGTCTGCTCGGAGATCTCCGAGCGGGCCGGGGTGTGCGCGGGAGGCCGTCGGCGGGCGCCGCGCGGGACGCCCGTGACGGTCTCCCTCCGGGGCGGCGGCAGCGGCCGCTCCCGCGGGGACGGCTGCTCCTGCGACATGCTGCGGGAGTCTACGCAGCCGGCGGGGACCGGGGGAGGTCATTTGAGCAGACGCGAGAGCCTGCGGTCGGCGAGCGGCTTGCCGCCGGTCTGGCAGGTGGGGCAGTACTGGAGCGAGGAGTCCGCGAAGGACACCGAGCGGATGGTGTCCCCGCACACCGGGCAGGGCTCCCCGTCCCTCCCGTGCACCCGCAGCCCGCTCTTCTTCTCCGCCTTGAGGCCTCCGGCGGCCACGCCGTGGGCGCGTTCCACGGCCTCGCGCAGGGTGCCCCGGACGGCCTCGTACAGCCGGGTGACCTGCTCCTCGTCGAAGGCCGAGGCCAGCTTGTAGGGGGAGACCCGCGCGGCGTGCAGGATCTCGTCGCTGTAGGCGTTGCCGATGCCCGCGATCACGCTCTGGTCGCGCAGGACTCCCTTGATCTGCCGCCGCTCCCCCACCAGCACCGCGGCGAACGCGTCCCGGTCGAAGTCGTCGGCGAGGGGGTCCGGGCCCAGGCGGGCGATGCCGGGCACCTCCTGCGGGTCGCGGACGACGTGGACGGCGAGGCGCTTCTGGGTGCCCGCCTCCGTGAGGTCGAAGCCGCTGCCGTCCTCCAGGACCACGCGCAGTGCGAGGGGCCCCTTCCCGGGGCGCGGCGGGCGTTCGGGCACGGTGTCGTGCCAGCGGAGCCAGCCGGCCCGGGCCAGGTGGGTGACCAGGTGCAGGTCGCCGATCCGAAGGGCGAGGAACTTGCCGTACCGGGCGGTGGGGCCGGCCGCCCGCCCTTCGAGGGCGCTCGGCGGCGGGTCGTACGTCTTGAGCACGCTGACGGCGAGCGGGAGGACGCGGGCGACCACCCGCCCGGTGAGGTGCTCGTCGAGGAACTCCCTGAGGGCCTCGACCTCCGGCAGCTCGGGCATGCCCCCAGCCTGACGCGACCTGCGGCGGACGGCGAGCGGACGGGGTCACTCCATCAGGAACTCGCACCACACGCACTTGCCGCTGCCGCGCGATTCCACGCCCCAGGCGTCGGCGAGGCGGTCCACCAGCATCAGTCCGCGGCCCGAGACGCCCGAGTCTCCGGCCTCGCGGCGGCGCGGCAGGGCGCTGGAGCGGTCCTCCACCTCCACCCGGAGCCGGCGTTCCGGGGCGGTCAGGACGCGCAGGGTGACGATGGCCGGGCCGTCGGTGTGCATGAGGGCGTTGACGATCAGCTCGTCGGCGATGAGTTCGATCTCGTCGGCCCGCTCCCCCGCGCCCCAGGCCCGTACCGCGGCCCCGATCATGTGGCGGGCGGCCACCAGGGCCTCGGGGTCCCCCGGGGCCACGTGCTGCTGGAGCCGGCCCCCGCCCTGCGCGGTCTCCTCCACCCGGCGGCGCAGCAGGAGCAGCGCCATGTCGTCGTCGCCGCCCCGCTCGTCGATGGCCTCGCACAGCCGGTCGGCGAGCTCCTGGAGGTCCGAGGGCCCGCTGCGGACCAGGTCGCCGAGCAGCCGGACGCCGTCGTCGAGGTCCGCTCCGGGGTGCTCGACCAGACCGTCCGTGCACAGCAGGAGGGTTTCCCCGGGGTCGAGCTCCACGGTGGTGACCGGGTACTCCAGCCGGCCGAACTCCGCCGAGAGGCCCAGCGGCATCCCGCCCTCGGCCGACAGCGGCCGGCAGTCCCCGTCCCGGGTGCGCAGCAGGGGGTCGATGTGCCCGGCCCGTACGACCTGCAGGACGCCGGTCGCGAGGTCGGCCTCGACGTAGGTGCAGGTCGCGAAGCGGTCGGTGTCCAGCTCGTGCAGGAACACCGAGGCGCGGGCGATGACCGTGCCGGGCGAGTGCCCCTCGGCGGCGTAGGCGCGCAGCACGATGCGCAGCTGGCCCATCACGGCGGCGGCGTGGGTGTCGTGGCCCTGGACGTCGCCGATGACCGCGCCGACCCTGCCGCCGGGCAGCGGGATGACGTCGTACCAGTCACCGCCGATGTCCTGGCCCATCCGGGCGGACCGGTAGCGGACCGCGATCTCGCCGCCGTCGACGGCGGGGATGCGGCGCGGCAGCATGGCCTGCTGGAGCCCCTCCGCGAGGTCGTGCTCCTGTTCGAGCAGCATGGCGCGCTGCAGGCTCTGGGCGATGCTGCTGCCGAGGGCGACGAGGAGGTTCCGCTCGTCCTGGGTGAAGCCGGCCTTGTCCTGGTAGAGCAGGCCGATCGCGCCGATCGGGCGGGCCTGGGCGACCAGCGGCAGGTAGGCGGCCGCCGAGATGTCCATGTAGGAGATCTTCTGCCAGAGCCCCGGATAGTCCTCGGCGAACTCGTGCGGGGAGTCCAGGAAGCGCGGCTGGAGCGAGCGGACGACCTCGCTCATCGGGTAGTTCTCGTCGATGCGGGTGTAGCGGGTGCCGGGCACGAAGCTGCCCTCGGGGCCTTCGGCCACCAGGTGGATCCGCCCGGCCTCGACCAGGCCCATCACCATGCCCATGGAGCCGAGCCGCTCCAGACCGTGCGCGTCGCCGATGACGTCGATGACGTCCCGCACGGTCCGGGCGTGGGCGAGGGCGGCGGTGGTGCTCTCCACGACGGAGGTCTGCCGGCGCCGCTCCTCGTCCAGGCCGAGGCGTTCGGCGGAGTGGGTGAGCTCCTCGGTGGCGTCGCGGACGATGCCGATGATCCGGTACGGGCGGCCGTCGCCGTCGCGCATGACGCGGCCCTGGGTGTGGGTCCAGCGCAGCCGTCCGTCCCGGCACCGGATGCGGAAGTAGGCGCCGTAGCTGTCGTCGCCGGCCTTCAGGGTGCTGGAGACGAGGGCGTCGAGCCGGACGGACTCGGCCTGTGGAACCCGCGCGGCGAGCGAGTCGGGCCGTCCGTCGTACTCCTCGGGCAGGGTGTCGAACACGTCGAGGGCGGCCTCGTCCATGTGCATGACGCCGGCGACGAGGTCCCAGTCGAAACTGCCCATGCGGTTGAGCGAGAGCGACCGGTCCGGGTGTGCGGGCCAGTCGTCCGGCAGCGATACGGTGGTCGGCACCGGTCCACCATGACACACGGGCGGGTCAGGCGCTCTCCAGATCCGGGGCGGTGGCCGGCGGAAGCGCTTGGTCCGGGACGGGGAACGCACCGTCCTCGTACGTGTTCCCCTGCGCGGGCTCCTCGTACACGTCGTAACGGTCGAAGGCGTCGAACGGGTCCGAGGGCTGGGCGGGGTCGGCCGGGACGGCCGGATCGGCCTGGAGCGGAGGGTCAGCCGGAACCGCGGGGTCCACCGGGACGGCGGGGTCGGCCGGGACCGCGGGATCGGCCGGAAGCGGAGGGTCCGCCGGCACGGCGGGATCGACCGGCCAGGGCAGCGAGAGGTCGGGGTCCTGCGGCCCCTGCGGATCCGCCGGCACGCCGCCGGGGGGCAGCGCCGGCGGAACGGCGGGGGCGCCGCCCGGCTGGCTCGGCTGCGGGTCCGGGCGCGGTGGCGCGGCGGGGGCGTTGGGCACGCCCGGCGCCGACGGCCGGCCCGTGCCGTCGGGCGGGGCGGCCGGCCCGGTGGGCTGCGCGGGGGGCGGTGAGCCGGTCGGGATGCCGTCGGCCGGGTTGTGGGCGGGCTGCACCGCGGGGATGCGGTCCTGGGCTCCGTCGTCTCCGGTGCGGCGTTCGATCCAGGTGTTGTCGGCCGCGTTGGCGATGAGCAGGCTGCCGAGCAGGTGGGGCGTCGGCTCGATGACGATGACCTGGTTGGGCCGGTAGCCGTTCCACTGCTCGCCCTGCAGCGCCGGATCGCCCTTGGGGGTGCGCGGCGCGAGCAGCGGGTTGCCGCAGCCGCAGCGGACCCGGGGCATGCCGGCGCCGTCGACGAGGACGGCGGTCCCCGCCTGGAGGACGGACTGGTAGGCGTAGGCGCCGCCGTCGCGGAAGCCGTGGTTGGTGACCCGGGTGTCGGCGCGGAGCACCACCGGGGTCAGGCCGCGCACGTACTCGGCGACCTTGGCCTCCTCGACGGCGGAGATGGCCGCGAAGGCGCGGACCTTGGCCTCGTCGGTGGTCAGGGCGCGCAGCTGCTGCTCGACGTCGCAGCTGCCGAGCCGCCGGGTGCCTCCGTACAGGCCGGGGGTGCCGCCGCTGACGGTGCGGACGCCCTGCCCGGTGGGGTTGGGCAGCGGGGGCTGGACGGGGGCGGACTCGCCGACGGCGCTGGAGGGGGTGAAGGGGTCGGGGCCCGCGGTGGCGACGGGCTGGAGGTGGAGGTTCTGGCTCTCCGGGCCGGGCGCGCTCGCGGGCTCCTCCTGTCCGCCGCAGGCCGCGGCGGACAGGAGGAGCAGGGTCAAGAGGGCTGCGCGGGCCGGTGTGTGACGACGCAGCGTCTGACGCGGTGTCGGAACGTGCACGTGATTCTCCCTGTTCGCCCCGGTTGCTCCCTCCTGTCTGCCGTATCCGCGCAGGGCCCGCAACCCGAGCGTCGGCCACGGCGGGGGCATCCGCGGGCCACCGTCGACCCAGAATCTTGAACATGTTCAAGAAACCCCGTAAGGTCACGACCGCGGATTGAACGCGTTCAAAGCGCTCGACCGCGGTGGGGAGGGGAGTCCACGGTGACGGTACTGGTGAACGCGATCGTCACCCTGGGCATGCTCGGCATCGTCCCCGCCGGTCTGCTGCTCATCGACCCGATCGGGCTGCGCAGGACGGCCCGGACCTGGCCGCTCGCCGCCGCCCCCGGGGCCCTGTGCCTCTGGCTGCCGCGCGGCGCCCCCGCCGTGGCGCTCGCCGCCGTGTACGCCGTGGCCGCGCTGGCGCTCGCCGCCCGGGTCCCGACCCGGCTGCTGCGGGCGAGGGCCCGGGCCCTCGCCCGCACTCCGTCCGGGGGGCCCCGCCCGCGCGGCGGGGCCGCCGCCGAGGCCGCGGTGCTCACCGCCCTGGCCTCGCCCGCGGTCGCCGCGACCGCCCTCGTCGCCGAGCGCGCCGGGTACCGGCTGTTCGGCTTCGACCTGGACGTCCTGGCCCTGACCGTGCCGCACTTCCACTACGCCGGCTTCACCGCCGCCCTGGTCGCCGGGCTGGTGTGCCGGGCCGCCGCGGCCGGGCGCACCGGAGGAGGGGCGGACCGGGCGCGCCCGACCCGCTGGGCGCGCTGGGCGGCGTACAGCGTGCCCGGCGGAACCCTGCTGGTCCTCCTCGGGTACTTCGTGAACGACTGGGCGGAACTGGCGGGCGCGGTGGTGCTGACCGCCGGGATGTGGCTGGTGGCGCTCGTGACCTGGCAGGAGATCCGGCCGGCCGGCCCGGACCGGCGCACCCGGGGGCTGCTGGCCGTCTCGGCGACCGTCCTCGGGGCCACCATGGTGCTCGCCCTGTGGTGGGCGCTCGGCGAGGCCACCGGGATCCCGCACCCCACCCTGACCTGGATGGCCGCGACCCACGGCCTCGGCAACGCACTCGGCTTCGCCCTGTGCTCGGTACTGGCCTGGCGCCGGCTCACCGCCGGCCCACGACCGGAGGAGACCACCCCGTGACCCGGATCACCAGCGCGGGCCGACCCGCGCTCAGCTACCCCGAACGCGGCGCGACGGCCGAGGGCCGGCCGCTGCCCGCCGGCTACCACCACCTGCACCACCGGACCCGGATCGGCCGGGGCCGGGCCGCCTTCGAGGCCGCCGGGGCCGCCGTCACCACCCTCGGCCTCCACCGGGCCTCGGGCATGCGGGTCCGCTGCGACGACGCCGCGGTCCGGCCCGGGAGCCGCGTGAGCATCGGGATGGGCTGGGGGCCGCTGCGCATCGACGTCCCGTGCGAGGTGATCTGGACGGAGTACGGGCCCGCACGCACCGGATTCGCCTACGGCACCCTGTCCGGCCATCCGGAGCAGGGTGAGGAGTCCTTCCTGGTCCGCCGGGACCCCGACGGGACGGTCTGGTTCGAGGTGACCGCCTTCAGCCGTCCCGCCCGCTGGTACACCCGCCTGGCGGGCCCGCTGGTCCCCCTCCTCCAGCGGTGCTACGCCCGCTGGCTGGGCCGGACGCTGCGCCGGCTGGCCACGGCGGCCTGATCGACCCGACGGCCGGATACTGGAGTCGATGGACTGGTTCACGGCGCCCGGCTACTGGCTGGCCCGGCTGGTCTTCCAGCGGGCCCTGGCCGGCGTCTACCTCTTCGCCTTCCTCGGGGCCGCCCTGCAGTTCCGGGCCCTGATCGGCGCGCACGGCATGCTGCCCGTGCCGCGGTACGTGCGGCACGTGCCCTTCCGGCGCGCCCCGAGCCTGTTCCACCTGTACTACTCCGACCGGTTCTTCGCCGGCTGCGCCTGGGCGGGGACGGCGGTCGCCGCGGCGCTCGCGGCGGGTGCCGGGGACCTGGTCCCGCTGGGCGCGGCGATGGCGATGTGGGCCGTGCTGTGGCTGCTGTACCTGTCGATCGTGAACGTGGGGCAGACCTGGTACGCCTTCGGCTGGGAGTCGCTGCTGCTGGAGGTGGGGTTCCTCGCGGTCTTCCTCGGCAATGCGCGGGTGGGGCCGCCCGTGCTGGTGCTGTGGCTGCTGCGGTGGGTGGTCTTCCGGGTGGAGTTCGGCGCCGGGCTGATCAAGATGCGGGGGGACGCCTGCTGGCGCGAGCTCACCTGCCTGTACTTCCACCACGAGACCCAGCCGATGCCGGGGCCGCTGAGCTGGTTCTTCCACCGTCTGCCGGGGCCGCTGCACCGGGTGGAGTGCGCCGCGAACCACGTCACCCAACTGTTCGTGCCGGTGCTGCTGTTCACTCCGCAGCCGGTGGCCTCGTACGCGGCGGGGGCCGTCATCGCCACGCAGCTGTGGCTGGTGCTGTCGGGCAACTTCGCCTGGCTGAACTGGCTGACGATCACGCTGGCCGTCTCGGCGGTCGACTTCACCGGGCTCGCGGGGCCCCCGCCGGCCGCGGCCTCGGCCGGGGCGCCGCTGTGGTTCGCCGTGCCGGTGTGCGCGGTGACGGTGCTGGTGCTGTGGCTGAGCCGGCGCCCGGTGGCCAACATGATCTCGCGCCGCCAGGTGATGAACCGCTCGTTCGACGCCCTCCACCTGGTCAACACCTACGGGGCGTTCGGCACCGTGGGCCGGATCCGCGACGAGGTGGTGGTCGAGGGCACGGCGGACCGGGTCCCGCGGGAGGACGGCGACTGGCGGGAGTACGAGTTCAAGGGCAAGCCGGGCGGCCTGCGGCGGGTGCCGCGCCAGTTCGCCCCGTACCACCTGCGCCTGGACTGGCTGATGTGGTTCGCGGCGCTCTCCCCCGGCTACGCGCACCCCTGGTTCGGGCAGTTCGTCGAGCGGCTGCTGGCGGGCGACCGGGACACGCTGCGACTGATCCGCGGCAACCCGTTCCCGGACGCGCCGCCGCGCTACGTCCGGGCCCGGCTGTACCGCTACCGGTTCACCACCTGGCGGGAGCTGCGCGAGACGGGGGCGTGGTGGCACCGCCGGCCGGTGCGGGAGTACCTGCCGCCGACCCGGCTCGCGGTGGATTCCCGGGCCGGCGGTGCCGGGGGCGGGTCACAGGCCGAGTAGGGCGGCCTCCCGCTCGGGGTCGACGCCCTTGGCGGGGCGGTCCGGGCGGTGCGGGGGCGGCCCGTCGAGCGACTGCAGCCACGCCCAGGTGTCGGCGACGGTCTCCTCGACCGGGCGGCACGTCAGCCCGGCCGCCAGCGCCTTCGAGACGTCACCGCCGGCCATGTAGTCGTACAGCTCGCCCGGCGGCAGCCACATGGGCAGTTCCGTCCAGGGCTCGATGCCCGCTTCCGCGATGGCCTCCGGAGCCGTCCAGCGGAGCTCGGCGCGGCCGCCGGTGACGGCCGCGCACGCCTCCAGGAGGCTGCCCGTGGTGGCGTGCCCGAGCGGGGAGACCGCGTTGTACGGGCCTGCGAGCCCGGCCCGGGCCGCGTCCAGCATCCAGGTCGCGAGGTCGCGCACGTCGATGTACTGGAGGGCGAGGTCGCGCGGGCCGGGGGCGAGGGTGGGGCCGCCGCGGGCGGTGCGGTTCAGCCACCACGGGAGGCGGCCGACGTTCTCGTACGGGCCCACGATCAGGCCGGCGCGCACCAGCAGGGCGCGGTCGCCGAAGGCGGCGGTGGCGGCGAGCTCGCCGCCGGCCTTGTCCTCGGCGTACGCGGTGGCGTCCGCGTCGGGCGAGCCCTCGACCAGGGGGCCGTCCTCGGCCATGCCGATCGGGGCGGGGTAGGCGTACACGGAGCGACTGGAGACGTACGTGTAGTGCCCGGCGCGGTCGGCGAGCAGGCGGGCGGCGTCGCGGACGGCGGTGGGGGCGCCGGACCAGGTGTCGACGACGAGGTCCCACTCCCCCGCCGCGGCGAGGGCGTCCAGTCCGCCGGGGGCGGTGCGGTCGCCGTGCACGGCGCGCACACCGGGCGGCGGGGCGTGGTGGCCCCGGTGGAAGACGGTGACGTCCCAACCCCGGTCGAGGGCGTCGTCGGTGAGGGCGCGGCCGACGAATTCGGTGCCGCCCAGCATCAGCAGTTTCGTCATGCGTCCCAGCCTGCCCGGGGAGGCCGGGCCGGAGAAGCGTTGATCGCCGTCAGCGATGACGCTCACGGCGTACGCGGAACGGGAACTCCGCGGACCCGCCGGGCCCCGGGGACGGGGGGCCCGCCGACGCGGGTCGGTCAGTCGATACCGGGCAGGATGTGGGACTCCGCCAGGTCCTCCTCGTACCCGGCGAGCCGGATCGGGGCGGAACGCGCCCAGACTTCCAGGCTGCCGAGCTCGTCGGAGTGGGGGCGGACGCGCCAGCCCGTGCGCTCCAGCAATTCGTCGGACTTCGCCTTCGTGTCTGTCACCGCGCGCTCCTCGTGTCGCTCGAACCGGCGGCCTCTGCACGCCGGGCAATGTGGGGATAAAGGGTTTCCAGACGCGGTGGCGTCATGGTGGAGCTGACCTGGTGGGGCCGTTCTGCTGCCCATCAGATTACACATTTGAGCGCGGTGGCGCTCTAAGGATTGGTCAAATCCACCCCGACGGCCCGAATTTCCGATGTGTTCAGGAGGTGGTTCCGTGCCGTTGTCCGGACGTACACCACAAAAACGGACACGCTCCGGCCCCTCGGAGGAGGGACCGGAGCGTGTCCGGAACGGTGCGGGTGCGGGCCTACCAGTTGGCCGGGGAGTAGTCCTTGAGGAAGACGCCGTACAGGTCCTCGCCGGCCTCGCCGCGCACGACGGGGTCGTAGACCCGGGCCGCGCCGTCGACCAGGTCGAGGGGGGCGTGGAAGCCCTCCTCGGCCAGGCGCAGCTTGTCGAAGTGCGGGCGCTCGTCGGTGATCCAGCCGGTGTCGACCGAGGTCATGAGGATCCGGTCGGCCTCGAACATCTCCTGGCCGCTGGTCCGCGTCACCATGTTCATGGCGGCCTTGGCGGCATTGGTGTTCGGGTGCCCCGCGCCCTTGTAGCCGCGGCTGAACACGCCTTCCATCGCCGAGACGTTGACGACGTACGCACGCCCGCTGGCCGCCTTGCGGGCCGCCTCGGCCATGGCCGGCCGCAGCGCGCTGATCAGGATGAACGGCGAGGTGTAGTTGCACAGCTGGGTTTCGAGCAGCTCCACCGGGGAGATCTGGTCGATGGTCTGCACCCAGGTGTTGGTCTCGACGACGTCGGGCAGCAGGCCGCCCGCGTCGATGGCCGTGCCGTCGAGGTGCCGTTCGAGGCTGGCGTTGCCCGCGACCAGGGCGAGGTCGGCGACCTTCTGCGCTTCGATCCCGCTCACGCCGACGGGCAGCGCCGCCAGGCCGTCGACCGCGCCGGAGTTGAAGGCGCCGATCACGTGGTGGGCGGGGAGCTCGCCGGCCGGCAGCGGGGCGCCCTCGCCCTCGACCAGCGCGGCGTAGGCGGTGGGCAGGCGGCGCACGGTCTGCGTCGCGTTGTTGATCAGGATGTCCAGCGGGCCGGCCTCGGTCACCTGCTCGGCGAGCGCGACCGCCTGGGCGGGGTCGCGCAGGTCGATGCCGACGACCTCCAGTCGGTGCATCCAGTCCGCCGAGTCCTCCATCGCCTTGAAGCGGCGGATGGCGTCCTTCGGGAAGCGGGTGGTGATCGTGGTGTGGGCACCGTCGCGCAGCAGCCGCAGCGCGATGTACATGCCGATCTTGGCCCGGCCGCCGGTGAGCAGCGCGCGCTTGCCGGAGAGGTCGGCGCTCGCCTCGCGCTTGGTGCGGTTCACGGTGGCGCAGTCCGGGCAGAGCTGGTGGTAGAAGTAGTCGACCTCGACGTACCGCGTCTTGCAGACGTAGCAGGAGCGCGGGCGCTGGAGTATCCCGGCGATCCGGCCGGCCTCGGTGACCGAGGAGGGCAGGATGCCCTCGGTCTCGTCGTCGATGCGCTGCGCGGAGCCCGTGGCGGTGGCCTCGGTGACGGCCTTGTCGTTGGCGGTCTTGGCGGCGCGGCGCTCCTGGCGGCGGCGCTGCTTGACCGTGCGGTAGATGCCCGCGGTGGCGCGGCGCACGGTGATCGCGTCGGGGTGGTCGACCTCGATCCGGTCGAGCTCCTCCAACACGCTGAGACAGACGGCCATGCGCTCGGGGTCGATGCCCGGCCCGTATTCCTGGTTCTCTTCGGTCTCGGTCACCGTCATGGCCGCTGCCGTTCCTTGATCACTCGTCCGCGTCCGCCTGCTGCGGAAGTCCCCAAAACGGCAACTGTACGGATCCGGCACGCCCGGAACCAAACCCGTCGGCCGCACCTTCACGGACCGCGAGGAGCCCGTCACGCAGGGCGGGGGGCGGGGTGGGTGCCGGGTGGGGTGCCGGGCGTACCGCGCACGCAGGGGGCGGGGGGTCGCGTACTGCTCGAGGCGTACGTCCGGGGTGGGATCGATGCCCTCCTGCAGGGGGAGGAAATGGCCGGTCGGCTGGGGCATGGTGGATTTCATGAGTGCCCTGGTGCTGTCGGTTCTGCTCTGTCTGGTGTCGGCCGTCGCGTACGCAGGTGGTGCGATCGTTCAGGAGCGTGTGGCGGAGAGCACCCCGGACCGGCCGTACGCCCCGCTGCGCCGGGCGGCGTGGTGGGCTGCGGTCGCGCTGAACTGCCTCGGTGCACTGCTGCACGTGGTGGCCCTGGCGTACGGGCCGCTCAGCCTGGTGCAGCCGCTGGGCGCGCTCACCATCGTCTTCGCGCTGCCGATGGCCGCCGTCCTCGTGCACCGCCGGGCCGGGGCGGCCGCATGGCGGGGCGCGGTCCTGGCGACGGTGGGCCTGGCCGGGCTGCTGGCCCTGACCGGCGGGGACGGGGGCCGGCTGCCGGCGGGCGGGGAGCGGAGCCTGCTGCTGGCGGCGACCGGGGCCGCGGTGGGCGTGCTGTTCCTGGCGGCGCACCGGATGCGGCGGGCGGTGCTGCGCAGTGTGCTGCTGGCCGCGGCGGCCGGTACGTCCTTCGGGATGGGCTCGGTGTTCACCAAGTCGGTGGCCGAGGGGGTCACCGCGGGGGCGGCCGTCCCGGCAGGGGCGGCGAGTCAGGTCTGGCCGGAGCTGGCGGCGATCGCGGTGCTGGCGTCGGGCGGGCTGCTGCTGTCCCAGGCGGCCTACCGGGGTGCGGGGCTGACCGCGCCGCTGGCCACTGTGACCGTGGTCAATCCGGTGGTCGCGGCGGCGGTCGGCATCACCCTGTTCGGGGAGGGCTTCCGGTACGGGACTGCGGGCGGGGCGGTGGCCCTGGCGAGCGCCGCGCTGGCGGCGGCCGGCCTGGTGGTGCTCACGGCCGTGCCGCCGCACGTGCGGGGGTCAGATGCCGGCCCCGTGGGAACGGAGGTACTTCAGCGGGTCGATGTCGGAGCCGTAGCCGGCCGTCGTGCGGATCTCGAAGTGCAGGTGGGGCCCGGAGGAGTTCCCCGTGGATCCGGAGCGGCCGATGCGCTGGCCGCCCGAGACCTGCTGCCCCTCCTTGACCCCGAGCGCCGACAGGTGGGCGTACTGGGAGTACCGGCCGTCGGCGTGCCGGATGACGACCTGGTAGCCGTACGCACCGGCCCAGCCGGCGGAGACGACCTCGCCGGGGCCGACTGCCTTGACGGTGGTACCGGTGGCGACCGGGAAGTCGACACCCGTGTGATAGCCGCTGGACCAGGCGGAGCCGGCCTTGCGGTAGGCGGTGCCGATGGCGGAGTCGACGGGGGCGACGAACCCGCTCGCGGCCGGCTGCTGCTGCGGGGCTGACGCGGGCTTCTCCGCGGGCTTGGCGGCCGGCCGGGCCGCCTGCCCGCCGTCGGGCTTCGGGGCCGGCTGCTCGGCGGGCTTCTCGGCGGGCTTCTCCGCGGGCTTCTGGGCCGGCGCCTCCGCGGTCTTCTGCTCGGCGGGCTTCTGCTCCACGGGTGCCACGGGCGGCACCGGCTCGGCGGTGCGCGGCGGCTTCTCCGGGTTCTGCACGGGCGGGGCGGCGGTGATGCGCAGGGTGAGCCGCTGCCCGGGGAAGATCAGGTTCGGGTTGCTGCCGACGGTGGCCCGGTTGGTCTCGTACAGCGCCTGCCATCCGCCCTCGACGTGCCGGCGGGTGGCGATCGACGAGAGCGAGTCGCCGGGCGCGACCACGTACGGGTTGGGCAGGACCGAAGTGCCCGTCGGGCGGGGCTCGGTGGCCGGCCGGTCGCCGGCCGGGGCCTGCGGCGCCTGGACGGTGACGACCTTGTGCTGCGGCGTCAGGTCGGGGGCCGGGCCGCCGCGGGCGAGCCCGGCGTGCTTGCCGCAGTTCGGCCAGGCCTGTGGGCCCTGGCCCTGCAACACCTTCTCCGCGACCGCGATCTGCTGTTCCCTGGTGGCCTGGTCGGCGCGGGGGGCGTACACGGTGCCGCCGAACGCCCGCCAGGTGCTCTGGCTGAACTGGAGTCCGCCGTAATAGCCGTTGCCGGTGTTGATGTGCCAGTCGTTCGTGGACTCGCAGTCCGCGACCTTGTTCCAGGTGTCCACCGATGCGGCCTGCGCGGTTCCCGCCCCGGCTCCGACGAGCGGGAGCGCGATGCCGGCTCCGCCGGCGGTGACGGCGAGCGACGCGCGGTTGATGCTGCTCGGCTGGTACCGGCGGTGCCGGCCCCGTACCCCCATGGAAGCCCCCTCCACGACATCAGGAATCCCACAACCTAACGACGAGCACAAGCCCTGACAAGGGGCGCAACCGGGCGCACGGAAGAACAAGTTGACATTGTTTTGTGAGTAGAAAGATCCGCGGGCGTGCGCACCGGGGTAGCGTCGAAGTCCCCGCACGTCGAAGCACTCAGGAGCGCACGCATGAGCAGCACGGCCCAGATCGGTGTCACCGGGCTTGCGGTGATGGGCAGCAACCTCGCCAGGAACTTCGCCCGCAACGGGTTCACCGTCGCCGTCCACAACCGCACGGCGGCCAAGACCGAGGCCCTGGTGCAGGAGTTCGGGCACGAGGGGTCCTTCGTCGCCGCCGCGTCCGCGAAGGAGTTCGTGGACGCGCTGGAGCGGCCGCGCCGCCTCATCATCATGGTGAAGGCCGGGGAGCCGACCGACGCCGTGATCCGCGAGTTCGCCCCGCTGCTCGAGCCGGGCGACGTCATCATCGACGGCGGCAACGCCCACTTCGAGGACACCCGGCGGCGCGAGCGGGAACTGCGCGAGCAGGGCATCCACTTCGTGGGCGTGGGCATCTCGGGCGGCGAGGAGGGCGCACTGCGCGGGCCGAGCATCATGCCCGGCGGCTCCGAGGAGTCGTGGGACTCCCTGGGCCCGCTCCTGGAGAAGATCGCCGCGAAGGCCGCCGACGGCACGCCGTGCACCTCGCACGTGGGCCCCGACGGCGCCGGGCACTTCGTGAAGATGGTGCACAACGGCATCGAGTACGCCGACATGCAGCTCATCGCCGAGGCCTACCACCTGCTGCGCGACGTCGCCGGCTACTCCCCCGCGCGGATCGCCGAGACCTTCCGGGCCTGGAACCGGGGCCGGCTCGACTCCTACCTGATCGAGATCACCGCCGAGGTGCTCGCGCACACCGACGCCGCGACCGGGCGCCCGTACGTGGACGTCGTCGCGGACGCGGCGGAGCAGAAGGGCACCGGCCGCTGGACCGTGCAGATCGCCCTGGACCTGGGCGTGCCGGTGTCGGGCATCGCCGAGGCGGTCTTCGCCCGCGCCGTGTCGGGCCACGCGGAGCTGCGCACCGCCGCCCGCGGGCTCGCGGGCCCGTCGGCGGAGCCGCTGCCGGCCGCGGAGGCGGACGCGTTCGCCGCCCGGGTGGAGCAGGCCCTCTACGCCTCGAAGATCGTCTCGTACACACAGGGCTTCCACCAGATCCAGGCGGGCAGCCAGGAGTACGGCTGGGACATCGACCTCGGCGCGATGGCCTCGCTCTGGCGGGGCGGCTGCATCATCCGGGCCGCCTTCCTGGACCGCATCCGGGCGGCTTACGACGCGCAGCCCGGCCTGCCGAGCCTGCTGGCCGACGCGGGCTTCGCGCAGGAGATCGGCGCGGCCCAGGACGACTGGCGGGCCGTGGTGACGGCCGCGGTGGGCCAGGGCATCCCGGTGCCGGCGTTCGCGGCCTCGCTGGCCTACTACGACGCGCTGCGCGCGGAGCGGCTCCCGGCGGCGCTCACCCAGGGGCAGCGGGACTTCTTCGGGGCGCACACGTACCGGCGCACGGACCGCGAGGGCTCCTTCCACACCCTCTGGAGCGGCGACCGCTCGGAGGTCCGCACGGCCTGACGCGACCGCGCGGCGGCACCGTCGGCGGCGGCAGCGCCGTCGCCGACGGGCCGCGGCCGGTCGGTGTCAGCTCAGCGGGCCGGGCTGGGGGACGGGCGCGGGCCCGGGCGGTGCGGGCACCGGATCCGGCTCGGGAAACGGACCGGGCACCGGCGGAACCGGCCGCGGAATGGGCTCGGGATCCGGGAACGGGTTCGGCCCGGGGCTGGGCGGCGGCTCGGGCACGGGCGGCTGCGTGTCCTCGGCAGTTCGGCGCCGCACATCGCGCACACCTTGAACGTCTTGCACCATACGCCCCACCTTCCCCGGATCCAGGCGGGTACGCCTCCCGGCCCGGACCGGGCGGGGGTCAGCCGTAGCCCCCGGCGACGACGGCTGCGGCCAGGCCGGGGGCCGGGCTGGAGAGGAGCGGGACGGTCGTCGTCGCGAGGGCCGTGGCGGCGGCCATGGACGCCTGGGCCAGGACGACGGCGTCCGCGTCGGCCACGGCGTCGGCGGCCTCGGCCACGAGTGCCAGGTACCCGGCGGTGTCCCCCGCCTCGAAGCGCTCCCAGGCTCCGGCGACGACACGGGGCGTGATCACCACCGGCCGGCCGCCCGCCTCCTCGGCGAGCAGCTCGGCGGTGGGTCCGAGCGTCGACTCCAGGGCCGCCAGTACGACGATCCGCGGGCCGGTACGGACGGCGGCCGCGGCCATCGGCCGGTCGACCCGCAGCACCGGCACCCCCAGTTCCGCGGCCAGGGACTCCGCGACCGCCCCGATCGTCGAGCAGGTCACCAGCACCGGGCCGGCGCAGTCCGCCAGCAGCGCCCGCAGGTCCGCGGCCACCGAGCCCGGGCCCTGTGCGCGGGCCCGGTCCAGCAGCTGCGGCACCACGAGGTGGTGCAGTACGGCCCCCGGGTGGTTCCGGTTCCGCAGTGCGTCGAAGACGGGGACGTGGACCGGCGAGGTGTGCAGCAGGGTCAGGCAGGTCACCACAGGTCGGCGCTGGCGTTCAGCTGCGCCCGGGCCGCGGCGACCACCTCGGCGGGGGCCTCGGGCGCCTGGTCGGGGTGCCGGGCGGCCCAGCTCGCGGCGTAGGGGCAGAAGGGGACCACGGGGACCCCTTCGGCGGCGGCGATCCCGTAGAGGGCGTGCACCAGGTCCCCGGCGATGCCCCGCCCCTCGTGGCCGGGCTCGACGATGGTGTGCACGGCCACGAGCGCGCCGGGCTCCCGGTCGAGCACGAAGTACGCGACGAGGCCGACGGCCTCCCCGTTCTCCAGCGCGAGCAGCCGTCCGGCCTCCCGCTCGTCCTTGAACTCGATCGACCCGGCCTGCGTCATGGTCCCCGACTCCTCTCAGACGGCAACCGCGTGGGGGCTGCGCTCCTGGTCCGTGCCCGGCACCGGGGCGGACGGGTCCGCTCCCAGCTCTACGATGCGGTTGTGCGCGTCCACGTGCACGACGCGCGGGGTGAACGTCCTGGCCTCGGCGTCCTCGAACTGCCCGTAGCTGATGAGGATGACCAGGTCGCCCGGGTGCACGAGGTGCGCGGCGGCGCCGTTGATCCCGATGACCCCGGACCCCCGCTCGCCCTCGATGACGTACGTCTCCAGCCTCGCCCCGTTGGTGATGTCGACGATGTGGACGAGCTCCCCGGGCAGCAGGTCGGCGGCGTCGAGCAGATCGGCGTCGACGGTCACGGAACCGACGTAGTGCAGGTCGGCCTGCGTGACGGTAGCCCGGTGGATCTTGGACTTGAACATGGTGCGAAGCATGCGGAAACTCCCGGTTCGTCTGCTCCCTGCCTGCGGTCGTGCAGGTCAAGTGCGTCGCCCGGAGCGTACAACGGTTCGCATGTTCGGTCAGCCTCCTCGCCCGCCGGAGCATTCTCCGGAAGCGTCCCGTGGTGGCGTTCCCCATTCGGTTGAGTGGGCGCTGTGACGTGTTCTTTGGGCTTCGGTGAGACCGACTTGCGGCGGCTGGCGGGTGCGCGCTCCTTCGAGCGGGGACGCGGCTACCTGTCCGCGGTCACCCGGCTGGAGATCGGAGCCGAACCGATCAACGCGACCGTCGACGGCAGCGATGCCTACGAGGTGGAGCTGACCGAGGACGGGGGCGGCGCGCTCACCGCCTGGTGCGACTGTCCGTACGGCCAGGAGGGCAACTTCTGCAGACACTGCGTCGCGGTGGGTCTCACCGTCCTCGCGCAGGCCGAATCCGTGCCCCGGCAGCGGTCGGCGGCGGCCTCGCGCACCCGGGTGCTGGACACCTGGCTGGAGTCCCGCACCCGCGAGCAACGCTCGCCCTGGTACGGGAACAGCTCGCCGAGGACCGCGGTCTGCGGCGCCGCCTGGAGCTGCGCGCAGCCACGGCCGCGGAGGATGTCGGCGTCGTCCGCGAGCGCATCCTGAGCCTGCTCGACACCGGCCCCTTCGCCCGCCACGGCTACGTCGAACACGCCGACGCCCGCGCCTACGCGCGACAGGCGGCCGAGGCGGTCACCGCCCTGCGGGCACTGGCGGCCGGCGGCAGGTCGGCGGACGCGGTGCGGGTGGCGCGCGAGGCGCTGAGGGAGCTCGGGCGTTCCCTTGGGATCGGCCCGCCACGCGGCCACCACGATGTCCCGGGCGCGGGCCAGACCGGGCCCGCCCAGCACGTCCCGGTAGTCGAAGAGGTCGATGTCGGTGGCGTAGTGCACGTCGTCGAACAGGTGGTCCACCAGCCATTCGGCGGTCTCGGCCGGGTCGGGCCGGGCGCTGGATGGGCGGAGAAGCACCTCATGGAGCGCTTCCTGGAGGCCGACGGCGGGGACGTGGACGCACTCGTCGCCGTCCACGCTGCGGACCTCGCCCCGAACGGCCACACGCACCGCGTGATCGCCGAGGAGCTCGCAGCGGCGGGCCGCTCGGTCGAGGCCCTGGAGTGGGCCGAACGCGGCCTGCGGGAGGCGGTGTCCGACTGGGGTCCGGACGACGAGCTCGTCGCCTTCGTCTGCGAACGCTACGCACGGGCCGGCCGCCTCGCCGACGTGGTCACGGTCCGCCGGGACCTACTGCGGGCCCGTCCCTCGCTGGCCACCTACCAGCACGTACGTACGGCGGCCAGCGCGGCCGGCATCTGGGAGGGCGAGGGCTCGGAGCGCGCGGGCGCCCTGGAGACGCTGAAGGCCGCAGCCCGGCCCGACAAGGGCGTCTGGTACGGCGGCTCGGCGCTGGTCGGCGCGCTGTTGGACGACGACGACCTCGACGCCGCCTGGCAGGCCGCGACGGATACGCGGACCAGCGGCAGTGGCTGGCCCTGGCCGACGCGGTCCGCGACCAGCGGCCGGCCGATGCACTGACCGTCTACCTGCGCTGGATCGAGCCCCTGCGCGGCCGAACCGGCGACGACACGTACGCTCGCATGGCGGGGTAGCTGCTCGGTGTCCGCGCCTGTCACCGTGCGCCGGGCACGGAGGACGAGTTCGCCACGTACCTGGCCGCCCTGCGCGCCGACCAGAAGCGCAAGCGGAAGCTGATGGCGGTGCTCGACCAGCACGGCCTCTGAGCGGTCCCTTTCAGCCGCGTGGGATCGCGAAGGACGTGAGGGCCGCGGCGGCCGGGGCGAGGGCGGACCAGGGCGCGGGGCAGCTGAGGACGGCGACGGCCGAGGTCGGGAACTTGGTCGCGATGCGGTCCAGGTCCGGGGCGGGGGCTTCGCCGGCCAGGAGCAGGACCAGCTCCTGCAGGCCCGGGTTGTGACCGACGAGGAGCAGACGGGCGACCTCGGTCGGCGCGTCCCGTACGGCGTCGAGGAGGTCCTCGGCGTCGGCCCCGTACAACCGCGGCGCGAAGCGTACGGGCGGCTGATCGGGGAGTTCCGCGGCGGCCAGCTCCCAGGTCTGGCGCGTGCGCCGGGCCGTGGAGCACAGGACGAGGTCTGGCAGGAGGGCGGCCCGGGCCAGCAACCGCCCGGCTGCGGGGGCATCGCGCAGTCCGCGCGGGCCGAGGGGGCGCTCACGGTCGGGCACGCCCTGCGGCCAGGCGCTCTTGGCGTGCCGAAGGATCACCAGGTCCGGCATGGGCCGAGCCTAACGGACGGCCGGCAGGACGCATGCGAACGACCTACGAAGCGGGCTCCCTGCGCCGGCATTGTCCGGATCAGGTGCTGGGGGTCGCCTTCGGGTCACCACACCCTCGGGCCTCTCAGCCAGACAGCTGCTGTCGGTCCCGGCGGACGTTCTTCTCTTCCGCCGCAATCGGCTACTCCTGTCGAGCTCCCTCGCTCACTTCATAGGCCTACTCCTTGGCTACCCCGCAGCAGAGGAGGGAAACATCCCTTTTCCACTATTTCCTCCCCGCCGGAGCCGGTGCTCCCTGGACGTGAACGTGGTGCGAAGCATGGGGACGCCGCGGTCCGCGGGGCTTCGGGGGCGGTGGTCGACGCCCGGGGGCGCCGCCGCCCGCTGCCGACCGGGCGCGGAGGTTAGAAAATGGACTATGAGCAACTATCTGGGGGACCTCCGGCGCTGGCTGCTCCGCTCGGACGCGGGCGTTTCCGCCGGGCCGCGAAGGCCCCGCTCGGGGCGCCGCCGGGAGCCCCGGTGGCAGGCCCCGCCCCCCCGGGCAGGGGGGCGGCCGCAGCGTCTGTCCTCGCTCCTGAGCGTGCGCAGCGTGGCCGGCGAGGTGTTCCTCCTCCAGCTGGGCGTGGTGGTGCTGCTCGTCGTCGCCGCGGTGGTGGCGCTCGTGGTGCAGGCCCGCAGCGCGGCCATGCTGGACGCCCGGCACCGTACGCTCGCCGCCGCCGGAGCGTTCGCGGAGTCTCCGGGGATCGTCGCGGCCCTGCGCAGCGCCCATCCCAGCGCGGTGCTGCAGCCGAGCGCCGAGGCGGCGCGGAAGATCGCCGGGGTCGACGGCATCAACGTGTACACGCTCGACGGGGTCACCCTCACCCACAGCAATCCGAAGCAGATCGGGAAGCACGTCGTCGGGCCGTTCTCCAGGGCGGCGGCCGGCAGGTCCTTCACCGAGACGTTCGCGGGGTCCCTGGGGCAGTCCGTGGTCTCGGTGGTCCCCGTCAAGGACCCGTCGGGCCGCGTGATCGCCGTCGTCTCGTCCCCGGTCACGGTCCAGAACGTGCAGAGCATGGTGAACAGGCAGCTGCCGGTCGTCCTCGGCAGTGCGGCCGTGGTGCTCGCCCTGTCCGCCGGCGGCACCGCCCTGGTGAGCCGCCGGCTGCTGCGCCGGACCCACGGACTCGGGCCGGCCGAAATGACGAGGATGTACGAGCACCACGACGCGGTGCTGCACGCGGTCCGCGAGGGCGTGCTGATCGTCGGCGACGGCGGACGGCTGTTGCTGGCCAACGACGAGGCGCGCCGGCTGCTGGACCTGCCGGCGGACGCGGAGGGGCGCCCGGTCACGGACCTGGGGCTGGAGGAGGGGATCGCCGAGCGGATCGCGTCGGGCCGGTCCGCGACCGACGAGGTGCACATGGCCGGCGATCGGCTCCTGGCGGTGAACATCCGGCCCACCGCCCCCTACGGGACGGCCGGGACCGTCGTCACCCTGCGGGACACCACCGAGCTGCGGGCGCTGTCCGGCCGGGCCGAGGTGGCCCGCGAGCGGCTGAAGCTGCTCTACGACGCGGGCGTGCGGGTGGGGACGACGCTGAACGTGGAGCGCACGGCGGAGGAGCTGGCGGAGGTGGCGGTCCCGCGGTTCGCCGACGTCGTCACCGTGGACCTGCTGGACCCGGTGCTGCGCGGCGAGGAGCCGCCCGAGGTGAACACCGAGATGCGCCGCACCGCCGCGGTCGGCCTCCGGGGCGAGCACCCGCTCTACCCCGTCGGCAAGCTGATCCGGTTCGTCCCCGCCAGCCCCATGGCCACCGGGCTCGCCGGCGGCCATGCGGTCCTGGAGGCGGACCTGCACGCCACCCACGGCTGGCGGACCCAGGACCCGGCCAATTCCCTGCGGATCCTGGACCGCGGCATCCACTCCATGATCGCCGTGCCGCTGCGGGCCCGGGGGGTCGTGCTGGGGATGGCCGGCTACTGGCGGGGGCAGGATTCCCCGCCGTTCGACGAGGAGGACGTGTCCTTCGCCGAGGAGCTGACCGCGCGGGCCGCCCTGTCCGTCGACAACGCCCGCCGCTACACCCGCGAGCACACCGTGGCCGACACCCTTCAGCGCAGTCTGCTGCCCCGCGGTGTACCGGAGCAGTCGGCCGTCGAGGTCGCGCACCGCTACCTGGCCGCCCAGGCCGGTGTGGGCGGTGACTGGTTCGACGTCATCCCTCTGCCCGGGACACGGGTGGCGCTGGTGGTCGGCGACGTCGTCGGCCACGGGCTGCACGCCGCCGCCACCATGGGTCGCCTGCGCACCGCCGTGTACAACTTCTCCACCCTCGACCTGCCGCCGGACGAGCTCCTGAGCCACCTGGACGAGCTGGTCTCCCACATCGACGCCGACGAGCAGGAGTGGCAGGGGATCACCGGAGCCACCTGCCTGTGCGCCGTCTACGATCCCGTCACGGGGCAGGTGACGACCGCGACCGCCGGTCATCCGTCCCCCGCGCTGGTCCTCCCCGACGGCACGGTGTCCTTCCCCGAGGTGCCGGTCTCCCCGCCGCTGGGCCTGGGCGCGGGCATGCCGGTGGAGACCACCACGCTCACCCTGCCCGAGGGCTCCCGGCTGGCGCTGTTCACCGACGGGCTCATCGAGAGCCGCGACCGCGATCCGGACGCGGGGCTGGCAGCGCTGCGCGCCGCCCTGGCCGGGCCCGCCCGCACCCCGGAGGAGACCTGCACCGCGGTGATCGACGCGATGCTGCCCGCGAAGCCCGTCGACGACGTCGCGCTGTTGGTGGCCCGCACCCGCCGGACCGATCCCGCACGGATGGCCGAGTGGGACGTGCCGCCCGACCCCGCTGCGGTGTCGCGGGTGCGCAACGCCTGCGCCCGCCGGCTGGAGGACTGGGGCCTGGAGGACATCGCGTTCACCACGGAACTCATCCTCAGCGAACTGTTGACCAACGCCATCCGCTACGGCAGCGAGCCCATCAGGGTGAGGCTGCTGTACGACCGCGGCCTGATCTGCGAGGTCTCCGACGGGGCCAGCACGTCCCCGCACCTGCGGCGGGCGGAGGACACCGACGAGGGCGGTCGCGGCCTGTTCCTCGTCGCGCAGTTCGCCCAGCGCTGGGGCACCCGCTACACCGCCCGCGGCAAGATCATTTGGAGTGAGCAGGCCCTCCAGGACGGGGCGGCACCGCCCGTGGCGGTGCCCGGGGAGGCGCTCCTGGCCGGGTGGGACGACGAGGCGTTCTGAGAGCGGCGACGGCGCGGCAGCGGCGGGGAAGGCGGCGGACACCACCGGCTGGGACTGCACTGCCGGGGCCGCCGAACGTACTCTGGCCTTGATCGGTTCGCGACCGTTATGGAGCCTTTGTGCCCGCACCCCGCCTCCGGAAAGCCTCCGTCGCCGTCTGGCTGGCCCTCGTGGCGGCGCCCCTCGGCGCGTGCGGGGAGGAACCCCCCGCCACCCCCGCGACACCCGCGGCGGCCACCTCCGCGGCGGACGCCGGCGGCATGGCAGCGCTGACGGCGGCGGCGAAGAAGGAGGGGACGCTCAACGCGATCGCGCTCCCGGACGACTGGGCAGGCTACGGCGCACTGATCGACGGCTTCGAGAAGAAGTACGGCATCAAGGTCACGGTGGAGAACCCGGAGGGCAGCAGCCAGGACGAGATCGCCGTCCTGAAGGAGCACCGGCGCGACGGCCGGGCCCCCGACGTGATCGACGTCGGGACCTCGTTCGCACAGCCCGCGGCTCGGCAGGGCCTGCTCGCTCCGTACGAGGTCGCGGTCTACGACGACATCCCCAAGGAGCAGAAGGACCCGCGGGCCCGCTGGGCCAACAACTACGGCGGCTACGTCTCGATCGGCTGTGACGCCACGCGCGTCGAGACCTGCCCCGCGACCTTCGCCGACCTGCTCAAGCCGGAGTACAAGGGCAAGGTCGCGCTCAACGGCGACCCGACGACGTCCAACTCCGCCTTGGCCGGCGTGTATGCGGCGGCCCTGGCCAACGGGGGTTCGTTCGACGACATCCAACCCGGTATCGACTTCTTCGCCGAGCTCAAGAAGAAGGGCAACTTCATCCCGATCGAATCCACCCCGGCGACGATCGAGAAGGGCGAGACGCCGATCAGCATCGACTGGGACTTCCTCAACCTCGGGTACGCCGACGAGTTCCGCAGCAAGGGCATCGACTGGCGGACAGCCATCCCCTTCGACGGCAGCTTCGCCCAGTACTACGCCCAGGCGGTGAACAAGGACGCCCCGCACCCCGCGGCGGCACGGCTGTGGCAGGAGTACACCTTCAGCCCGGAGGGCCAGAACCTACGGCTCGGTGCCTACGCACGCCCCGTCCTCATGGAGGCCATGGAGAAGAACGGCACCCTCGACAAGGCGGCAGCGGACGAACTGCCGACCGTCGAGGGCACGCCGACGTTCCCGACCGAGGCCCAGACGGAGAAGGCGAGACGGACCGTCAACCGCAACTGGGCGAAGGCCGTCCAGGACTGACCGGGACCGGCTCTTGCTCTTGCCCGCGGCGGGCGGCTCAGAAGTCGGCGTGGACGCGGGCGTCGGCGCGGCCCACGGATTCGAGGCCGTACGTGCGGCAGTAGACGGAGCGGATGTACTCGATGTCGCGGTCCCGGGCGCGGGATTCGCCGACCGGGTAGAGGACGGTGAGCTCCCAGGACTTCTCGCGGTTGATGTCGCCGTCCTTGTCGCGCCACTGGCCTCTGGCCTCCTGGAGGGTCAGGCCGGCCGGGAAGCGGGGGGTGATCACGTCGGAGACGAACTTCGAGAACTCCTCGTCGGGGATGGGCGGCTGGCCGCCGTGCCGGCCCGTTCCGAAGTAGAGGTGGGTGGACACGTACGGGAGGCCGCTCTCCACCACGGCCTCCTGGCGTGCGGCCGGGGCGGCGTCCGAGACCGGGCTGCCGGAGGCGGCGAAGACGACGGCCGAGACGAGTACGGCGACGGCCGCGGACATCGGGATCCGGATGTGGCGCATGGCAGGGCTTCCTATCTGTGCGTCGGGGGCGTGGAGGTGGTGCGGTGTGCTCAGGCGGGCAGTGCGGCCCGCAGGTGGACGGCCGCGTCGCGCAGGCGCGGGGGGACCCCGACCGTGCGGCACAGTGCGGCGGCCGTCCTGCCGAGGGTTTCGGTGGTGCGGGCCGAGCCGATGCCGGCGGCCCGGGGGGCGAGGTCGGCGATGAGCTGCTCGGCCTCGTTCCATGCGCCGGCGCCGGCCAGCGCGGCCAGCAGCTGCGCCGTGAACAGGTGCCGGTAAGAGGGTCCGGGCGCGGTCGCCGCCCGGTGCAGCAGCGGGACGGCCCGCTCCCGGTCGCCCAGCCGGGCCAGGACCCAGCCTTGGTGGCCGGTCAGCTCGGTCTCGTCGATCCACCAGGCCCAGTGCGGGTCGTGGCGGGAGATCCCGTCGAGGAAGCGGCTGCGGGCCCGGTCGATGAGGTCGAGGGGTTCGCGGCGGGCCCCGAGCAGGGCGGTCGCGTGGGCCCGGCGGATCAGGGTGAGGCTGTGGACCCGGGCGGGCAGCGGGCGGCGGCCGGGCACCCGGGAGACGGTGTCGAGGGCGGCACGGGCCCGGCCGGTGTGGGTCTGGAGCATGGCGTGGTTGAGGTGGACGAGCCGGGCGGTCCAGTGGTCCCCGGCGAGGTGGGCGAGGTGCAGCGCCCGCCGGTTGGCGGCGCTGGCGGGCGCGTAGTGGCCGGCGTCGAACAGGATCCAGCCGATGACCTCGCACAGTTCGGCGACGGCGGCCAGCCGGTCGCGGTCCCGGCGCCGGGCGGCCAGGCCGCCGGGGGCGGCGGTGAGTTCGGGGAACTCCCGGACGGCGGCGCGGGCGGCGGGGACCGCGGCCGTGGCGCCGTGTTCGGCGTCCAGGGCCACGAGCCGCTCGACCGCACGGAGGGCGGCGCGGCTCACCGGGCCACGGTCCGGGAACCGGAGCCGGTGTCGGTGCCCTCGTCGGTCCCGGGGCCGCTGCCGCTGTCGGTGCTGCTGCCGCCGTCGTTGCCGCCGGCGGTGCCCGGGCGCGTACGGGTGCGGGGCGCGCCGGCGGTCCGGCGGCCGAGGGTGCGGAAGGCGGCGGCCACCTCGGTCAGCCAGGCCACTTCGGCGCGGAAGTCCTCGTACGGGGGTCGGGCCGGCATGTCGGCGGTGTCGGGCGGCTCGGCGGTGCGCGCGGCGGCCGGCCGGTCCACGGCGACCCGCAGTTGCAGGGCCTCGCCGAGGGGGGTGGTCGGGTCCTCGGGCAGGCCGCGGTCCCGGGCGGCCCGGGCGAACTCGGCCTGGGGCAGGCAGGCCCGCAGCATCAGTTGGCCGTCGCGGATCTCGACCACGCGGCGGTAGAGGCTGTAGTGCGGGTCGCGGGGCGGCAGCAGGTCGCGGGGCCAGGAGCGGGGCGGGTCGAGGGCGATGTCGGGGGTGGCCCGGTGCAGGGCCTGCCACAGGGGGCGGAGCCGGAGGTAGGCGCGGTAGCTGCGGATCCAGCCGCGGGCCCGGGTGAGGTGGATGCCCCAGGAGGGGATGGTCCAGCCGGTCACCTGGAGCAGGGCGCCGACGCTGCCGCAGGTCCACTGCACGGGGTCGAGGGCGGCTCCGTCGAAGTGCAGCCGGGTACCGGCTATCTGGATGCCGCGGGTGACGCAGTAGACGAGGATGAGGCTGGCGCCGAGGGTGACCGTGCGCATGCCGACGACGAGCCACTGGCGGTTGGCGACGCGGGTGAAGCGCAGGGACAGCCGTACCGTCTCCCACTGTCCGATGGCGCAGATCAGCAGGTAGCCGGACATGTAGAGGGCGTATCCGCCGTCCTGGATGCTGAGCAGGATCGTCGAGGTGGCCGTCTCGGACTTGGCGACCGGGCCGACGTGGAACGAGGCCGCGACCAGTGCGGCGAGCGCCGCGGCGTAGAACAGCACGCGGCGGCGGCTCCTGCGGCGGGCCTCGGCCGGTGGCGCCGACCAGTGGACGAGCACGACCTGCTGGGCGGCGGTGAGGACCACCACGGCGACCTGGGTGATCAGGGAGGTGATGTTCGGCAGGCCGAAGAAGGCGGAGATCTTCAGCCGGATCAGGTCCAGGTCGACGAGGAAGCTGACGCCGGAGCAGAGGAAGTAGACGCACAGCGCCCACAGGGCGGTGTCGCGGGGCCGGCGCCGCAGGTCGGGCAGCCGGTAGGCGAAGGCGGCGAGGCCGACGGCGGTGCAGATCCATGCCAGGGCGGTGTAGACCGCGGTCACGGCTGCTCCGTGCGGCCGAGGCCGAGTTCGATGCGGGCCACGACGTCGGCGGCCTCGGCGGGGGCGCTCCAGGCGGGTTCCACCCAGCGCTGGCTGGCGCGGGACAGCAGCAGCGAGGCCAGGGTCTCCGCCTCCTGTTCCTCGTCGTCGCTGTAGCGCGAGCGCATCAGCAGGCCGCGCACCTCCGCCGGGTCGACGTCGGACAGCAGGCGGCCCGCGTCGTCCTGGCCGCCGAGCTGGACCGGGCCCTGGTGGTCGAAAGCGATGTGGGCGAGTTCGTGGGCGATGATGTGTTCCTTGTGCGCCGGGGACGCCGACTTCTCGAAGGCGACGATGTCGAATTCGTCCAACTTCAGCCAGATGCCGAAGAGATGGCGGTCCGGAAATGAAGTGGGAATCAGATGGATCGGGCGTCCGCGCCGTGCGCACAAATACCGGTGGAGTTCGTCGATGCCGAATCCCTGCTCGATGCCCCACTCCGCGATCCGCGCCTCGCACGTGCGGCGGACCTGCTTGAGCCGGCGCCTGAGCAGTCTGCCCTCCGAAGTCGGTAAACCTGCGCCAGGTATCTTCATCCCCATCTCCGAGCAGACGACGCGGCCATGATGCCACAGCGGCAACACGCCACCGTCCGGCGCGAGTTCGATTCGGCCAAGGGGGACTTCGGGCGGTACGGGCGGAATTCCCGCACCGCGTGCCGCATTTCCGGAGCGGGCGACCGTACCCCCGTCACATGCCCGCGGGTTCGCGGAGGCGGCCGGGGTGGCCGGGCCACCGTCGACGGCCCGGGACCGGCGGGCGCGCGGGCGTCCGCGGTCGGACGGATTGGCCGGATCACCGTGGGCGCCCCGGGGGGGCCGACAGTACCTGTCTCATTGATCACGCCAGGTTGTACGCTACCGTACACATCACTTATACGGTGTCGTATAGAACTGAGGGGGCCCTGCCGTGCCGGAACGTACAGAGGTCGGTGACCGTGGAAAGCGCCTGGTCCGCTGGGCGAGCGGGATCTTGGTCGGACTGGGGACGGGGCACCTGTCCCTGCTGACCTACGCCGCCCGGGACGACATCGCCGGGTGGGTGGACCGGGGCGCCTGGGCTGCCGTCCCGCTCGGTCTCGCCGACGGTGGCGCCAACCCGACGGTGGAGGCCTTGCAGACCAAGGTCGCGTTCTGGGCCGGGGCGGGGAGCTTCGCCGTGCCGCTGATCGTGCTGGGCTGCCTGATGTGGCACCTCGCCGGGCGCGGGGTGGCGGTGCCCGCCTGGGTCGGCTGGGGCCTCGCCGCGTGGAGCGCGCTGGGCGGTGTCCTGCTGGTGCCCTCGCCCTACTTCGCAGGGACCGCCGCCGCGCTGCTCGTCGTACTGGCGGCGCGCCGGGGAGCGGCCCGGCCGCAGACCGCCCGGCTGCAGACCGCCCGGTCGGGGGCGGCCGCCAACGCGGGGGCGGGCCGATCGGAGGCGGGCCGGGGGTAGCCCGGGGTGAGCCCGGGGTCCGCGGCGGCGCGTCGCGGGGACGCGCGGAGCGGCCTGCGCCGAGGATGGGGCCCCCGAGCGGCTGGAGGTGCCGTGGAGATCAGCGAAGGGACCGTGTCCGTCAGGGGCCGGCGCACCTGGTACCGGATCGCCGGCCCCTGGCCCGCCGAGGGGGCGCGGTCGCCGCTGCTGGTGCTGCACGGCGGTCCGGGGGTGCCGCACGGCTATCTGACGGACCTGGACGACATGACCTCCTCCGGGCGCACCGTCGTCTACTACGACCAGGCGGGCTGCGGGAGGTCGGGTCCCCTCGACGACCCGGCGGAGTGGACCCCGGACACCTTCGTGGAGGAGGTGGGCGCCGTCCGTGAGGGGATCGGCCTCGACCGGGTGCACCTGTTCGGCCACTCCTGGGGCGGCATGCTCGCCCTCGAGTACGCGCTGCGGCGCCCGCCCGGCCTGGCGAGCCTGGTCCTCGCCGGGACCTGCGCGAGCGTCCCGCTGCTCGCCTCCGAGGTGCGGCGCCTGATGGACCGGCTGCCGGCCGGGGTGCGCGAGGCCCTCGCCCGGCACGAGGCGGCCGGGACCACCGACAGCGCGGAGTACCAGGAGGCCGCGGCCTCGTTCTTCAGGCTGTGGATGTGCCGCCTCTCGCCGCTCCCGGAGCACGTGGCGCAGGCCTCCGCCGCCGTCAACGCGGAGCTGTACGGGGCCATGTTCGGCGCCGAGTGGAACATCACGGGGACGCTCAGGGACTGGGACGTCACCGCGCGCCTCGGCGAGCTCGACCTGCCGGTGCTGGTCACGACGGGCCGGTACGACGAGATCACCCCGGCGGTCGTCCAGCCCCTGGTGGAGGGGATCCGCGGGGCCCAGTGGATGGTCTTCGAGGAGAGCGCGCACCTGCCGATGGCCGAGGAGCCCGAGCGGTACCGGGCCGGGCTGGAGTCGTTCCTCTCCCGGGTGGAGAGCGACGCGCAACACCCTTAGGCCGTGCGGGTCACCGTGCCCATCCCTCCGGGTGATGGGCGGCTCCTCGACGACTGGACCGGGTCCGTAAGGGGAGCAATCAAGGCATGACCGTTACCGCGAACATCGACAGCAGCCGCCCCGTCGCCACCCTGATCAACGTCTTCACCGTCGCGCCGGAGCGCCAGCAGGAGCTGATCGCCCTGCTGACGCACGCCACCGAGGAGACGATGAAGCACCAGCCGGGCTTCGTCTGCGCCAACTTCCACGCCAGCCAGGACGGCGAGCGCGTCATCAACTACGCCCAGTGGGAGAGCGAGACGCACTACCGTGCCATGCTCGCCAACCCGGAGGCCCGGGTCCACATGGACCAGGCGGCCACCATCGCGACGGACGTCCAGCCCCGCCTCTTCCACGTGACCTCCCACCACAAGAGCGCGTAGCCGGGCCCGGGCGCCCCCGGGCGGCTCACGGGGAGGTGTGGCCCTCGTGGGGGGTGGAGCCGTGGGCGGCGCCCGATTCGAGGCTGCCGCCCAGTTTGTCGTGCAGGGGGCCGAGCGCCTCGGGCGTGGCGGCGGTGACGACCCAGCGGGGTCCGACGAGGTAGTTCCCGCCGTACATGCGGGATTCCGCCAGCCAGGCGCTGCGGCCCTCCTCGGTGGTGAAGGTCGCCATCCGGTACGCCTGCGGGCCCGTCCCGCACGCCCCCTCGCGGATCTCCTCGGCGTCGACGGTGACCTCGGGGGTGCAGCCGAGCGCGGCGGCGATCTCCTGGAAGGAGTCGGGGCGGGCGGACGGACTCGCGGACGGGTTCCCGGACGGACTCGACGGACTCGCGTCCGGCGCCGCGGACCCGCCGGTGGCGGCGGCGCCGGCGACCGCCCGGTCCTCCGCGCCGGATCCCTGTGGGGCGGCCGTGCCCCCGCCGGCGCAGCCGCCGCACAGGAGCAGCACCGGCAGGACGGCGCAGGCCGCGAGGTGGCGGGGGGTCGGGGACACGGCTGCCTCACAGGGGGTTCTGGTGGAGGGGGAGGGGGGACTGCCGGCGCGCCGTCAGGCGGCCTTCTTGCCGTTCTCGGTGACGGCGAACCACAGGTTCTGCTTCTTGTGACCGTTCGTCTGGCCGGGCTCGGTGTCCCCGGTGAAGGTGTAGACGGGCCAGCAGTCGATCGTCAGCTGCTCGGTTCCGTCCGGCCGCTTCACCGTGCCGATCAGCTCGGGCTTGACGCCGATCGCCTTCGTCTTGTCCACGGGGGCGGCGGGCTTCCAGGTGTCCGTGCAGGCCCCGACGCACGCGATCTTCATGGGCCAGGCACTGTCCTTGTCGAAGCGGTAGAGGGTGCGCCACTGGCCGTCCACCAGGATCTTGCCGAGCTTTTCGTTCGCCGCCACGGAGAGCTCCGTCTCCTTCTTCGCCGACTGGTCGCCCGATCCGGAACCAGAACCAGAACCCGAACCGTATCCGGATCCCATTCCCGAACCGGATCCCGATCCCGTGTCCGTTCCCGAATCACCGCCCGTCTTCTGTTTCTTGTCGACCGCCTTCTTGCCGTCCGGGGCCAATGCGTGCCACGTGCCGCCGACGCCCTCGCCGTTCGCCTCACCCGCCTTCGTGTCCTTGGCATACCGGTACACGGGCCAGCCCGCGAGGGTGAGCTGCTTGGTGCCGTCCGAGCGGGTGACCGCACCGAGGAGACCCGCCTCGATGCCGGCCGAGGCCGACGCGTCGTCCGCGGGGACCGGCGGCCAGGTGGTGGCGCAGCCCCCGTCGCAGTTGGACTTGGGGGGCTGCGGGGTGTCCTTGTCGAAGCGGTAGAGGGTGTTGCCGCCGCTGTCGGTGACGACACTGCCCACGTTCGCGATCTCCCGGACGGCGAGCTGGCCCGCCGCCCCGCCCTTGCCCTTGGCGTCCGCCCCGGCGCCCGAACCGCTCAACTGTCCGGGGTTCGCCCCGTACCCGCCCGTCCCGTTCCCCGATCCGTACCCGTCCGCCAGGGCCTTTCCGGCACCTACCGGCTGTACGGAATTACCGCCGCCGGCGGCGTTTCCGCCGCTGCCGCAGCCGGCCGCCAGCAACAGTACGGCGGCCACCGATCCGGCAGTTGTCACGCGGCGCATCTTGTTCACGGTCACTCCTTCGGGTTGGTCCCGGGGGGTTGTCTTGCTGAGTAATTCATAAACCCTGGGGAGGCCTCGAAATTGAAATTCTCGGGAATTTATCAGATCCCGCTAATCCCTGAACTCCGGGCGACCGACCGAGGGTTGCGGCCGGTTCATTCCTGGATGCGCAGCGCGAGCGCGGGGCAGCGGCGCACCGCGCGAGCGGCCTTCGGCCGCAGCCGTCCCGGGAGCGGCATGACGGCCTTGTCCGGGTAGCCGTCGATGTCGAGGCGCACCACCTCCGGCAGGAGGTCCACGCACAGGCCGTGGCCCCTGCACAGGGTCCAGTCCACGACGAGCTGTTCGGTGCTCTCGTCGTCATCAGGCAGCGCCAGGCATCCGATGACACGGCGTCCGCAGCCGCTGCCGAGGGCGTGGTCGCGCAGTTCGTCGGGGAAGGTGGCGAGCGCGGAGGCGACGAAGTTCGCCGTGCCGTCCGGATGACTGCAGGCGCCGCGCTTGCGCACCGCCTGCATGCGCAGTTCGATCGCGTCGAGGGCGGCGCGGCCTCCCCCGGTGGCCACGTCCTCCAGGGCGGAGGCGAGCGAGGGCAGTCCGCGGAAGCACGGCCCGCACTGGCCGGCGGTTTCGTCGGCCATCCAGCGGGCCACCCGGGCGATCTCCCCCGCCGGGCAGGTGTCCTCCGGTAGCGGCAGCACCGCCCCGGCCCCGAGCACGGCCTTGACCGTGGCCAGGGACTGCCGGGAGAGCAGCACGTTGCGGGCCGCCTGGGCGCTCAGGAACTTGCCGTGGTAGCCGCCGATCAGGACGCCCTGGCCCGGTGAGGTGCCGCACAGGTCGAGGACGTACGCCAGTGAGGTCCCGAGCGGCACTTCGAGGACGGTCGAGCCGGCGACCGTGAGCAGCATGGTGCCCGGCTCGGTCGGGAGGCCGGCGGTGCGGTAACCGGCGGCGCCCATCCGGGCGGCGATGGCGAGTTGGGCGTAGGTCTCGGTGTTGGACAGCAGGGTCGGCAGCCCGCCGAGGCCCCGGTCGCTGGTCCGTACCTTCTGCCCGGACGGGAGGGTGGGCCCGCCCTCGATGCCGTTGATCATGGAGGTGCCCTCGCCGGTGACGAAGCGCTCGGGCAGCATGGCGACCCGCACCAGGCTGCCGGCCCCCCGTTCGGCGATGGCGGTGCGCAGGGACCGCTCGACGTCGTCCCGGGTGACGCCGAAGACGACGTCCTCGGCGCCGATGGCCGAGGCGGCGAGCAGGGCCCCGTCGATGACCAGGTGCGGGGAGTTGAGCAGGATCGCCTTGTCCTTGAGGCAGCTCGGCTCGCCCTCGCTGCCGTTGATGACGAGGGCGGTGCGCCCGTCGCGCGAGCGGGCGGTGCGCATGACGGCGCGCAGCTTGCGGGCGAACGGGAATCCGGCTCCCCCGCGGCCGCGCAGGTCGATGTCCTCGGCGAGTTCGACGAGTTCCTCGGGTCCGTACGAGGGCACGGGCCCGTGTACGACGAGGTGGTCTTCCCGGTCCAGACGCGGCAGGGCGTCGAGTCCTGCCAGCACCCGGGGCTGGCCCACGCAGCCGAGGGCCGGGGTCACCGTCACGACCGCCTCCGTGCGCCGCCCGCGGGCCGGCCGCCGGGCCGGTCGGTGGAGACGTCGAACCGGCGGCTGCCGAAGGTGGAGGCCGCACCGTACGGCGGGGTCGCGGGTACGGGCCGCAGCGGCGGCCGCTGCGAGGGCACGCCCTGTGCGGTGGCGGAGGCGAGCAGGGGGTCCGCCACCGGGTCGGCGAAGGTGCCAGCGTACGGGTCCGCGGGCTGCTCGGGAAGCTGCTGCGTCGGGCCGCCGGGGCTGCCGTCCGTCTGTCGGGCGAGTCGGGCGGTCAGGCGCTCTGCGGCCCACTCCGCGGGCCGGCGCAGGAACCCGTCGTTCGAACGCCCCCGCTCCGGCCCGGCGCTGCGGGCCGCCGTCGGCGGCTGTGCGGCGGCCGGCTTGTCGCGCTCGACGCGCAGCCTCCTGCGGAGCCGGATGAGGAGCACCCCGGCGACGCCGACGAGGCACATCCCGTACGCGACGGTGACCCAGCCTGCCGCGACGCGGCCGGACTGGAGGCCGTGCACCAGCGATGCGCCCCAGGCCGGATAGGCGCCGACGTGCAGGGCCCGCCACCACAGCGAGCGCCCTTTGGTGGCGAACGCGCTGCGGACCGCGCCGGAGACGGCGACGCTGATGAAGAGGTATCCGGCCAGACTGCCGAGTCCGATCAGTACCGGCTGGTCCTCGTCCGTGAAGGGGATGAGGGCGTTGACGGCGCTGGTCCGCGACTCCGCGATCTTGATCCAGATGTGCAGGGCGAGGAAGCCGAGGCCCGAGACGGCGAGCCCGCGGTGCACCCCTTGGGCGACGATCCGCAGGCCGGAGGTGAACAGGAGGCGGTCGGTGGCCGCGAGGCCCCACAGGACGGCCGAGGTGAGGGAGACGAGCGAGAGGACGCCCGCTCCGAAGTCGAGGAAGTCCCACAGGTTGGTGAGCCCGCCCGCCCGGGCGGCCACGCCCAGGAGGAGCAGGACGGCGAGGGCGACGGCGGCCAGCGCCGCGGGGTGCAGACCACCGGCCGCGGACAGCATGAGCGGCCGGCGCAGGGCACGCCGGCCGGCGGCCGCGGCCGCATCGGCGCGGCGTCTGGTACTGCGTGCCCGGTGGGAGCGGGGCGCGCGGGTCTGGGACAAGGGCATCGGGTTCTCCCATACGCCCGGGCCCGAGGCTCTCCACTTCGCACTCGGCGCCCGGGGTAGTCGACGGAACTGCTCCGCGGCGGGCCGGAGATGAGGACCGCGCCGGCCGGGAGCGGGGGGCCGGAGTGCAGAAGCATCGTGGACCTTTGCAACGCCTCCACAGGATTTATCGAATCGTGACAAGTTCTTGTGCGTGTGGCATCGTCCTGCCGACCGGCCCCGGAAGATTCCGTTCCAACGGTGTGGTGGAAGCCGAGTCACGCCTTGTCCGCCACCACACCTCCCCGTCGGCAAAAACGAGGCAAAGTCGCGGGACCGCAAGTGGATGACCCTCTCCTGAGAGGGCGTACGAGTGCTCAACTCCTCCGTCTGCACAGGCGCCGACGAGGGAGGGAAGCCACTCGACGGGCCTGTTTACACCCCCATGGGACAGGCCGTACCCCGGCATGAACGAGGTAACAATGTGCGAACTGCTGAACCGTATCTGGGCCCGCCCCCGCGGCGAATGGACCCGGGTCCTGCGCAGGGAACTGCCCGCGCTGGCGTCCGGGATGGTGGAGGAGCTGAGGGACGGGATCCCCGGCTTCGCCGCACTGGTCGATGACCTCGACGACGAGGTGGTCAGAGCGCAGTTCGAGGCGGCCCTGCTCACCGCCCTCGGATACCGCGAGCCGGTGGCACAGGACCAGGGCCCGCGGGCGGAGCACGACGCCGCCCCCGACCAGCGGCCCCGGTCGACCCGCGGTGCGGGCGCGTACGACGCCGCGGCCGGACATCCGGACCTGGACGAGGACGACCGCGTCGACGAGTACGAGGACCCGGTCGAGGACCGGTACCCGACCCCCGGCCGGGAGTCGGATCCGGACGAGGCCGTACTGGCCGAGATCCGCGGCCGGATTCCTAAGCAGGGCCGCAGGAGGATCGCGGCCCCGCTGACGGTGGTGTCGTCCGACCGCACGGGCAACGCCTCCGAACGGGCGCGGCGGGAACTGTTCTCCGCCCTTACGTCTGACATGCCCATGGCCGAAATTGCCCTGTCCGAGCTGGCCCGCGTGGCCAACTGGCCGCTGCCGGCCGAGATCCGCGCCATCGCCCTGGTCACGCCGGGCGAGACCCAGCAGCTCGCGGCCGCCCTGGACGACGCCCTCGCCGGCATGGTCGGGGGCCAGCCCTGCCTGCTGGTCCCCAGCCCGGAGGACCCGGACGCCCGCGCCTCCCTGGAGGTCCTGCTGCGCGGCCGGTTCGCCGCCGTGGGCCACCCGGTCGCCCCCCGCGACACCTCCCACTCCCTGCGCTGGGCGCTGCGACTGCTGTCGCTCACCCCGAACCGCACCGGTCTCGACGGGAGGCCCCTCTTCGTCGACGACCACCTCTCGACCCTGCTGCTCCTGCAGGACGAGCCGCTCGCCCACGCACTGGCCGCGCGCTGGCTGCGACCGCTGGCCGATCTGACACCCCGCCAGAGCGAACGGCTCGAAGTGACCCTGCTCGCCTGGCTGGAGGGCGGCGGAGCACCCGAGGCCGCGAAAGCGCTGAGCGTGCACCCGCAGACGGTGCGCTACCGCATGCGCCAACTGGAGAAGCTCTTCGGCCCAGGGCTGCGCGACCCCCGGACCCGTTTCGAACTGGAGATGGCCCTGCGCAGCCGCCGCCTGATCGCCCAGGTGCGGCGCCAGTACTCGCGGGTGGGGCGCAAGGCGCGCGCCGCCACGAGCGATTTCGGTTCTCTGGGCGTGGGCCGGATGGCCCGCGTCAACGGTCTGTAGCAGACGTCAGCCGTGCACGGGGCGGAGCCTCCTCCACCGCGTCCCGCCACGGCCCGGTCCGACACCCCCTTCGGCCCCGGTTCCCTCGCCACCCGCACGGCGCGAGGGAACCGGGGCCGCGGTGCGTCAGCGGCCGGCGGCGACCTGCGGGGCCGCGGGGCACAGCGCGGCATTGAGGTCGAGGAGTTCGGCGTACGCCCGCGAGCAGGACCGGCACCCCGCCAGGTGGCGGGCCAGGCTCCGGCCGCCGCGCGACGTCCCGCGGCGCCGGACGGCCGCGCCGAGCACGCTGCCGAAGCGGCGGCAGCGACCGTCGGCCGTGGTGGCGGCGGTCTCGACGTGCGCCCGCAGGTACGCCTCGCGCAGCCCCGCGCGGGCCCGGAAGGCCAGCGAGGTCACCGCGCTCGGGGTGATCCCCAGCAGCAGGGGGACGGGATGCGGGCAGTCGTCCTCGACGAGGGTGTGCCACAGCACGGCCTTCCACCGCTCGGGCAGCGTGTGGAAGGAGCGGGCGACGAGCCTGCGGTCCTCGTGCTCCAGCATCCGGCGCTGCGGGTCGTCCCCGCCCTGCCCGGGCGGGCACCACGGCTCGACGTCCGGCGTCAGGACGGTCCGCCCGGCCCCGGCCCGCCACTCGATGGCGGTGTGGCGGACCACCGTCAGCAGGTACGGGCGCCAGTGGTCGCGCGGCCCGGCTCCCGAACGGACGGCCTGGAGCGTGCGGATGAAGGCCTCGGAGGCGAGGTCCTCGGCGTCCTGCGGGGCCCGGCAGCAGCGGCGCGCGCACGCGAAAGCGGCGGCTCCGTGCCGCCGGTGGAGGAGTTCGCAGACCTCGGGGGCGCCCGTACCGGACGCGTACGCCTGCCGGAGCCGGCGGATCAGGTCCCCGTCGGAGGGTTCGCACCGCCCGGCCGCGGGGGCGTCGCCCGCGGTTTCGGGCCGGGGCCGGTGCGTTAACCGGGGCGGTGACTCGGCTGCGGAAGGGCGGGCGGGGACGGCAAGAGGCCCCTCCGCGCACTGCGGAAGGGCCGTGGGACGGCGGGAGCCGGGCATGGCGGGCACTCCTGGAGACGTTCCGGGGCCCTCGGGCCCCTGCGGGCGGCGGCACGGACAGACGTGGGGGGGGGGGGGGGGGGGGGGGGGGGGGGGGGGGGGGAGGTTGGATGGGGTGGCAAGGGGGGGGGGGGGGGGGGGGGGGAGTGGGATC